>JASJHC010000001.1:0-5923 GCA_033791245.1 Acidimicrobiia bacterium
GCAAGACCGAAGAAGGAAAGCATTAGTAGCGCAGCTGCAATGACGAGACCAACACCCCAGACGTCATCAGTGTGACGTCCCAGCCTGGTTCGCATCCGCTCTTTCATCCCCTTCAGCGCGAGGGAGATGGAGGTGCGCTGCTTGTTCTTTTGAGTTTTCTTAGCCGTTTTCCGCCCAGCTGCCCCACGGGTTTTTGTCAGTGTTGCCATGGGATAACCAGCATACATGGTCAACGGCTTAGAACAAACAACCTAACGCGCGCGGTTGCGCGCGCTCCGCGCGATTAGCGGTTTAGACCAGAGGTACTTCTGCCGATAGAGGCAGCTAGACAACAAACGGGCCTGTTGACGCGGGTCGCGAAGGGAGCCACCGCCGTGAGTGTTCCACTCCAATCGGTGCCTGAAAACCAGACCAATGACGAAGCATCCGCTGAGGACACAACAGTTTCCCAGGCAAAGCATGAAGCAGCGGAGATAATCGGCAAGGCTCGCCGCCAGGCCGAAGCTATCGTCGCCGAAGCGCGCTCGGGATCCGTCGCCTCTTCGCCGTTGGCCGCCCTTGGAGACAATGCAGAAGAGATCATCGGTCAGGTCAGGAAGCTGATCAAAAAGCAGCGCGAGCTTCAGGCCGAGCGTCAAGAGATGACCAGCCAGATCGAGTCACTGAAGTCCGAGAGAGATGAACTGGTCCACCGCCTCACCGACGCTGTTGTACGCATGGAAGAATTGGCGGCACTCGCCGATACGGCGCAGATGCAGCCAGTCCCCCAACCGCAACCAACTCCCCCACCGCCAGCCGCTCCCATGCCGCAACGTGCGCCAGAACCGCCGCCAAGTCGCGTAGAGACGTCAACACGGCCACAGCAACGCCCCGAGCCGGCACAGACCGCTACCGAGGAGGACACCTCCCTGGCCTCTCGTCTCAAGAAAGCGGAACGGGCCGAGCGGATAGAAAAGGAAGACACCTCATTGGCTGCTCGCCTGAAGAAGGCGGAACAAGAGGAGCAAGCGGATCGGACCGACCAGCCGCTGACCGCTCGCGCCGCCCGCATGGCGGAAAACGAGAAGAACATTGAGGCGGCTGTAGCTGCCGAACGAGTCGCCGCTGACGTTCCCGACGACGACGCAGCTGACGATAGCCGATCGTTCTACGACCGCCATTCAGCCAACCTGCCTCGGCTGGAAGGCGACGGGGGCCGGTCAGTCCTGAGCGCCATGGGCGGAATGCGACCCGAGTTGGAAACCAAAGGCCGCAAGGGCCGACGCTCCCGCAAGAAATAACCGACTGCCCTTCTGACGGCTTCCGAGTTCCGCTACGCACAACTCGTGGCGACATGGCAGCAGCCACCAGCCCGTGTTCGGGCGAACTCCTTTGGAGTTCGTTTTGCCGAACACGCAAACTGAGCAAAGCTCAGTCGAACTCACAAACCACACCAAGCCCGAGGTCGGCTCCGCGACCTCGCAAACTGCGCGTAGCGCAGTCGCACTCCTAGACCTCGATTATGACTGGGATTACGACTGGTCTGCTGTTCAACTGCTTTTTCACAGACCTGCTTGCGGTATTCCGCACCCGACGCCGAATCGTGTCTAAATCGGCCGGCCAGTCCAGATTTCCCACCGCCGTCACAACGGCCTCCGCAACGAACTTGTGGATCGCAACCGCATCGTCGCGGACCCCGTGGCTATCGACATCGGGACCAATCACGATCTCGCCGGTGCCCACGTCTACGCCGAGAGTGACAATCAACACACCGTCGTCGGCAAGGTGTCGACGATCGCGCAGGACATCTTCAACATCGCTGATATCGACACCGTCTAGATATACGTAACCGGCAGGGACCGCTGATCGCTCGACACGCATCTCGCCATTTTCGAGGACGACAACGTCGCCATCGACGCAGACCTCGACTTCTTCGACGCCGACCTCTCTCGCCAGCTTGGCATTGGCATGGAGATGGCGCCGCTCGCCGTGGACCGGCACAAACGCCTTGGGCTGCACGACATTGACAAACGTCTTGATCTCATCTTGAGCGGCATGCCCCGACACATGAACGTGGGTGTTGCGACCGTGAAAGACGTCAGCACCCGTGCCCACCAAGTTATTGATGACGCGGGATACCTTGATCTCGTTGCCTGGGATCGGCGTAGCGGAGATGATGACGGTGTCTTTCGGGTCCAGCTTGATGTTGCGATGTTGCCCTGACGCCATCAATGAGAGCGCGGCAAATGGTTCGCCTTGGCTACCGGTACAGATAACTGCGGTCTTCTCGGCATCGAGCTCCGCCAGATCGTTGATTCCGAGAAGGTCATCTGCCGGGTATTCGAGGATCCCGAGATCACGAGCGATCTCGCTGTTCCTAATCATGGAACGACCCAAGAAGGCAAACTTTCTGCCCGAGGCGACCACCGCATCTACCGCTTGTTGAACTCGGTGAATGTGCGATGCAAAACATGCCAGGATGACCCGACCGTCGGCACCCTGGACCAACTCGCGGATTGCCGCACCGACTGATGATTCTGATTCCACAAAACCCGGGCGCTCTGCGTTTGTGGAATCCGCAAGCAGAAGCCGAACCCCCTGCCGTCCGAAGCCTGCAAACGTCGCAAGATCTGTGGGTTGACCATCGATTGGAGTCGGATCCAGCTTGTAATCACCGGAGTGAACGATGATCCCTTCCGGAGTGTCGAACACAACTCCTGTGGCGTGGGGGACGCTGTGGGCAACTCTCACGAAGGTGAACCGGAACGGCCCCTCTTCGACCCACACATTCGTCTCGACATCTCGCATGTCGGGTTCAACGCCGATCTCCTCGACACGGTTGCGGGCCAAAGTGACGCACAATTTGCCGCCGTAGACCGGTACATTCGCCTCGCGGAGAAAATAGGCAAGAGCGCCCACATGGTCTTCGTGGCCGTGAGTGAGTATGACGCAGGCGATGTCGTCTGGTCTCTCTAGGACTGACGAGAAATCGGGCAACACGAGGTCGACACCGAGCATGTCGTCTTCAGGGAACATGATCCCGCAGTCAAGGAGTGCGATCTTGCCATCAATCTCGATGGCGGCGCAGTTCCGTCCGATCTCGCCGAGTCCGCCGAGGAAACCTATGCGGACGCTCATACCCCTTGGGCGACCTCGTAGGCAGCCTTCACCTTCTCAGTGGTCTCGTCCGCGGCGGGGATCAGCGGTAGGCGCGGTTCGCCAACGTTGTTCCACAGGGCCGTCATCCCAGCCTTAAGCGGCATCGGGCTTGGCTCAACAAACAGCGCTCCAAATATCGGAAGCAAGGCTTCCTGGATCCGGTTGGCTTCGTCGTGGTTCTCTTCGATCACGGCGGCGATGAGCTTCTGGATCTGGCTTCCCACAAAGTGCCCTGCTACCGAAACGACACCGACGCCACCGGCGTAGACGATGTCCTTGGTCCGGGCATCGTCACCGGAGTAGACCGCAAAACCCTCGGGGAGTTCCTTGATCGCTCGAGTTGTGTAGTCCAGATCGCCAACCGCATCCTTTACCGCAACGATCTTGTCATGGTGCGCCAACTCGACGAGGGTCTCTACCTCGATCAGCCGTGAGGTGCGTCCCGGGATGTTGTACAGCATCAACGGGAGGTCGCTTGCTTCCGCTATCGCAGTGAAGTGCTTGGCTAATCCTGCCTGCGGGGGCTTCGAGTAATACGGCGTTACCGCCATCACCGCATCAACACCGACGGATGCCGCCTGCTCGGTGAGCGTGATCGACTCAGCCGTGTTGTAGGTGCCGGTGCCTGCAACGACCTTCATCCGGTCGCCGGCGGCTTCCACAGCTGCCTTAAACAGAGCGATCTTCTCGGGCTTCGACAGCGTCGGGGATTCCCCGGTCGTGCCGGCGACGACGACACCGTCGTTGCCGTTGTCGGCAAGGTGACGGATCAGTTTCCAAAATACGCCGTAATCGACAGCGCCGTTCTCATCAAAAGGTGTGAGAACGGCGGTCAAAACGGTACCGAATGGGGCTTGGGGGCGATTATCCATGACCAAACGCTAGCAGTGGTGTGACCTACCTCTTGTTTTTGTCAGCAGCGGCACATCATCTGCAACGACCCGACAGCCATGGGACGAAACTATCCTCGTTGGGATGGAATCCAACAGCCCCTTCATTCACGACGTCTCAGCTGCCGACTTCCAGCAGAACGTCCTTCAAAAGAGCCACGAAGTGCCCGTCGTTGTCGACTTCTGGGCAGAATGGTGTGGCCCGTGCCGCACCCTGGGTCCAACTCTCGAAAAGCTGGCCACGGAGGCAGACGGCAAGTTCATCCTGGCCAAGGTCGATGTGGACAGCAACCAGGAGCTTGCCGCCCAGTTCAACGTGCAAGGCATCCCAATGGTGATCGGCTTTCGCAACGGAGCGCCCGTCGATCAGTTCACAGGGGCGCTCCCCGAGAATGCCATCACCGAGTGGCTGACCAACCTACTTCCATCGGAACTCGAGCTTGTAGTCGACAGGGCACGGGACGCAGCTATTGCCGGCAATTTGGAGACCTCGGAGCGTTTGTTCAGCGCAGTACTCGAAGAGCAGCCAGATCACCACGGCGCCGGGACCGGTCTCGCCGCCCTCATGATGACGTCGGGTCGACAGGCGGACGCCCTAGCTCTTCTGGACAAGTTGCCCGCCACCGACGAGGTCGCCCGCCTGAAGTCGGCGGCTCGGCTCAGTGCCTCCGGGACGTCCGATTTGACCGAGATCACAGCGCGTCTTGAAGCCGCCCCCGACGACGATGGAATCCGTATCGAGCTCGCCCTGGCTTTGGCGGGCCGGGCCGACTACGAACCCGCACTCGAGCACCTGTTGGGAATTGTCAGGTCGGGCAGCGACAGCAAGGACGACGCCCGCAAGGCGATCATCGACATTCTCGACGTTCTTGGTGACGGCCATCCACTCACGACTACATATCGTCGTCAGTTGGCCAACGCTCTCTTCTAGGCATCGGGCGCCCGCAATGCGGGCAGGCCAGAAGTAACGCTGTTCGGTATGACCTAGGCGTCGGCTGGAGTCACTAGTTCCATCAGCATTCGGGTGTAGCCGTCGACCCGTGCGGTCACGGATCCGGCAAGACCGGGGAATCCACCCATCTCCATCGTCATTGCGATGCGGGTGGTCACGTCACTGGCTACGGCGATTCCACCAGCCGGATCGAACCAGGTAATGGTTGTGGTGCTGCTCGGTGCCGACCGCATCGACATTTGATACGACGGTGCCAGGTCAGCATCGATCCCCATCTCGCCAACACCGCCAAAGCCCTCGGCCATCGCAACGAGATCTTCCCAAGTGATGGTGTAGGCGTCGGTTGTTGCCTTGGAGCGAATCAGCCAGGTTTGGTAGCCGTTGCGCTCTTCGCTGCGGAGAATCGTGTGAGTCTGTTCCGTCACGATTGGATCCATCTCACCAAACGCCTGCTCGCTACTGGTGGTCCAAGTGTCGCCGACCTCGACAACACCCTCAGGCAACTCAGGCCCAAACATCTGCCCGCTCGAGATGGTTCCCGGATTGGTGCCGCCAAGAAGAGCGTTCACATCAATCGACATCCCGGCAAGCTCCAGCGAGAGGATCACGCCCTTGTCATCGATCACGTAGACAACCTCGGTGAGTTGACCCTTGAGAGCGGCATCGAGTTCGCTCTGGGGAAGGTCCGAAAAATCGAACGACTCTCGCCCCATTTCGACGCTGCCTGATCCAAGCTCCATGCTGTCGATGCTCATCGTGACTTGATATGTGCCTGGCGTAGAGCCGGCTTCGATGCGATAGCCGGTATCAAACGACATCTCCATCTTGGTCGTCATACCCGCGGCCAGAGCAGGATCGAGGGATTTGAAGGCCTCGCCAAAGGAGGTCTTGATTTCGGTCTCCATAGTCGTGTGATATTGAAGATTCAGGCCGTTGGTAAGGC
>JASJHC010000002.1:0-4345 GCA_033791245.1 Acidimicrobiia bacterium
ACGCCACTGCCTGTGCGGTGTTGGGATCGGCCTCCAGCATGTTCTCGTTGCTTGAGGTGTGTGGTCGCAGAGTCAGAGGAGATTCGAGATTTCCCGCAGCAACATCGGCGTCGAGCAAGAGATGGCGGACACCGGCAAACACGCCGTCGGGATCGTTCTCCAGGACCGAGGCAACGCCGCGTCCGGTCATGATGTCGCCGACCAGGAGGATCCGCACTGTCTCCTCTGTAGCTTCCGGCTCTGGTGCGGCGGAGGTTGGGGTCTGTGTCGATGCGCTGCAACCCGCAAGCAGGCAGCATATGGCGAGTAGGGCAGCGGATCTCATGTGCCCATTCTTGCGGGTATCTGAGGATCTGCGCCGACACCGGGTCACACTGAGGTCTCGTGGGAACCATTGACAAGAGCGTTCCGGGGACGGTCACGGAAGAACAGTTCTTGGCGCTGCTTCCCTGACCGGGCCCATCGAAGGAGAAGGAACCCGGGAGTGGCTTAGTGCCACGGGTCTATCAGCCCGTAGATGAGACTTCAACAGCAGTGGCGGCCATTCGATCAGTTCGAGCCGCTATTTGGACAGGAGGTACTGCACCTGTGAATCAGAGCCGGGCTCGGTCAGTCGGGCGATCTCGGGCAGAGAGGACTCGGGAAGCTGCAGCGCTGTGGCCGCTTCGATTCGGACGTTGCTTGGTCCAGGACCGGGGTGTGTTGCGGGCTCGCCTGGGTCCCAGACTACGGCGCAGCTGTTGGCCTTGCATTTCATGAAGAGCGTTTGAATGTAGATCGCTCGGAAGTCCTTGATCTTCAGTGAGTTGTGTCCGTTTCCCAGGTCGGTGCCGTGGAACAGCGGTACCCAACCCCACCTTGGTGCGTCGATGATGTCGTCGGAGAACAACTCCATTGTCTCACCAGTAGATCTGTATAGCGCCAGACATGCTTCCATCTCGTCATGAGTCGTGATGGGGTCGGCGACCGGGTCGCAGAATGTTTCTCCTGAACCGGTCAAGTAGTTCCACAGTGGCGTGTTGTCGAGGTCCTTGCCGCGAACATCGATGAGGTTCGATCCGGTTTCCAGTTTCCCGTCCAGCCCGGATCCGTCGCCGGCAAATCCGTCATCCAGCGCTTGTGCGATGTTGCCGGTCTTCGTGAACACTTCATATGGTCGGGCATTGAAGTTGTCGTCGTTGCAGGCGTCCCGATCCTCGTGAGAGGGTGCAGATGGATCGGCGGTCTTGCCAACGGGGTGATCGATTCCGTTGGCGATCGATTCGGTGAGAGTTCCGTTGTCCGGGTTGCAGTCTTGTGTGGTGCCGAGATTGTCGTTGCCAAACTGAGTGAAATTGAGGAAGCCGAAGTTACCGGCCGTGGGACCGTCGCAGGGAGGTACGCCCTTGGGGTTGGCACCGCTCTTCAGGCAGACTTGGTCAAGATCGCTTGCGTCGCCCGGCATACCGAACGGCAGTACGCCACCGTTGGCCAGAAGAGCGACGTTGACCTCGGCCATGGCTCTGGTGTCGATCCTGTCGAAGCCGATTACACGACCGAACGTCGTATTCCATGGAATGATTGGAGTGATGACTCTGACCTTGTCCAGGTTGTCGGTAAACGAGATACAGTCGCTGTCAAGAGTCGCGGTGAACTCGGCGGGTTTCCCCGGATCAGTGCAGGCAATCCACTCGGCTTCCCATTCCAGCGGTGTCATGTCGGGGGTCATGGTGCTGTACGTGATCCGGATGATCTCATCTTGAGCGTCTTGCATCGCGGTAGCTCTCGACCGGTCTGCGGTGAACAGCGCTCCAGCGATGGCCCCAGTATCGGCCCCAGACTGGTCCTGCCGTTTCAGTGCCCAGGCGGCGGCGCCGTCGATTGCGATTGCCGCGAAACCCATCAGAACAACGAGGGAGAGTGCGACAAGGATGATGGTCGTGCCTTCTTCGCTTCGAGGAGCCTGTGACAGCCGTGGGGTTGGTCGTTTCATGGACATGAGAAGGTTGTTGTCCCGCCGATTGCGTCATCCCACCAAGCGGTGTTGCCGTCCCCACCCGAGGGTTGCTCAAGCCGGAATTCCACTGTCGACGAGAGGGTCTTGCTGGCGAGCAGGAAGTCGTAGAAGCCGGTAATCGTTTGTAGATCGGCAGTCACGGTGATCTGCGCTAGCGCGCCCACTGATCCTTCGACCGAAGGGTCGTCGGGAGTGAGGATTACGTTTACGTTCTGGGTCGGGGCAACGATGTCCATCCGATCACAAACAGCCTGTCCGACAGTGGAATAGTCACCGATGTCGACAGCGGCGGCCCGTGCGCCTTCTCGTGTTCCGTATCGAAGATCGTTGATCTGGGCGAAGGCCCACGAGAACTCCATCATCCCAAACAGAAGAGCTAGTAGGAGGGGGAGAACCATCGCAAACTCGACAAGTGACGCGCCGGAGTCACGCCGTGGGTCGCAGGTCTGGCCGGAAGTTGGATCGATCGCCCCGTCATCGGCAGCGGTTCTAAATGCTCTCATGCGCGGTTTCGACTTTCAAGGACTTCAATTGTTGGGTGTTGAGCATGTCTCGCTCGATTCTGCGTCTTCTTACCTACAGTCGGCCAATTCGACGAGGGGTTAAGCATTGCCTCACGCTCCTGCAACGAGGAGTTGCTCTGGCCAGAGGCCGGCCTAGTTGTTGTGTTCAGCGACTTTCTCAAACGCGGCCTCCAATCTCTGTCGGGCGCGGTGAGACCGGACTCGGACTGCGCCTGCTGCGATATTGAGCCTGCCGCTGATATCCCGGTAGCTCAGACCCTCTACTTCTCGTAGCCACAGCAGATGTCGATCTGAGTCTGACAATCGCGCCAGCGCGCTGCGTATCGCGGCGTGCTCTTCTGCAGTGACGTAGACCTCGTCGGGAGTCGTCGGGTCTGGCGGCGGTAGCTCCAGGTTCCTTGAGTCTCTCTGTTTGCGACGGAGCCACGCATGAACCCGGTTGCGGGTGATGGTCCAGAACCAGGCCTCGAATGTCACCGGCTTCCGTAGCGTCTCGATCTTGGTCAGCACGAGTTCCGAGACCTCTGCAGCGATATCTTGTCGGGTCGATTCGCTGAATCCCTGATAACGCAGGAACGCCTGGAGCCGCGGCTGGATTGCGAGGTATATGGATTCGGCCGCCTCCGGGTTGCCAAGGCATGCTCGTTCGACCTCTGCGAGCGGTGGCGGCCACGACTCGGAGGTCAACCAACTCTCCGGAGCATCGGCTGTTTCGAACACACCCGGTTGATCGGCGTCCCCTCCATGGGTACTTGAGCGAATGCCAGAAATCTGGCAAAGATAACCACGTCAATCGTGGTTTCTCCCACCCTTGGGTGTGTCCCGATTTCTACCGGGAGGAGTGAACTCGTCATCCTGACCGGGCGGGACGAACTCGTCTTCCTGACCGGGCGGGGGCGGGGAGTCTTCGCTCGGGAGCTGCGCAACCTCCTGGCCAGGTGGGACGTCTTTGTCCTTGTCTTCCTGACCTGGGGGGACGTCTTTGTCCTTGTCTTCTTGGCCTGGGGGGACGTCTTTGTCCTTGTCTTCCTGACCTGGTGGGGTTGACCCGTCTTCCTGCCCAGGTGGGACGAAGGTGTCGTCCTGCCCCGGGGGAGTGAAAGACCGGCCCTTGGCTGTGTTGGCAACGTCTTGCACGCAATTGGCGACTGCCTGTTTCCACGCGGCTACGTCAGCGGTGCCACTCTCGGCCACGCCACGGACAGTGGCTAGAAGGGAGAACGTTGCGTTGTGCAGGTCCTCGCGGTTGCTGACGCCCGGCTCGATCTGTGCGAGATGAGCAGCCAGAGTTTCGATTGCCGCGGCTGTCTCGTCGTCGAGATTGGCGGCGGCAGCTGCGATGGGCTCGATCGCTATGTCGAACTGGCCACGTGCAATCAGGACTGCGGCCTCTTCGAGTCGTTCTGTGGCACCGCCAACGTCGACACCTATTAGATCGGCAACATTCTCGAAGGCACGATCAACTGGGTACAGCAGATCGCCAGGGACGGCACTGTTGGATGCTGCAGCGATGGCAATGTTCCCGAATACCAAGAAACCCAATGATGCAAAGGCCACCTGGGGAGAGCGCCAACGTTCTCGCCAGGTCCGGCTTGGCGCTGGTGGAGTGCTGCTTGCCGCGGTGCTCCCGGCCTCGCGCAGGAGACTCTGTGAATAGCTTTGGAATTCATCCAGTGCTTGATGTCTGCCCATATCAAGAAACAAGACGCGGATGCGGGGCAGGTGTTACACAATATCTTCTACCGATTGCTCTCAGTAGATAGAGATGTAACAAAACGTGTCGAGCCGCGTCTTTAGGGGTGTCGACCCAAGGAATGAGATTGAG
>JASJHC010000003.1:0-8014 GCA_033791245.1 Acidimicrobiia bacterium
GAAGTCAGCGGTCAACCCGACAACGCGGTTATTGGAGACCGTGTCCGGCCCTACGGGCCGGAACCTGACTCTCATTTGAAGCTGACGTCGCGGTGTCGGAAAGGCCTCGGCTCAGGATCGCAATGAACACGATGGGCAGGAACGCGGCCGTGGCAAGTGGCGGTGTGAGCTAGCCCGCCTCGGTCCCGTCCCTGTCGAGTTCTTGCCACAGCCCGTCTTCGACCTTCTGCAGGACCATCCTCTTGCCACCGAGGCATTCGGGCTCCTGCCACCATTTTGCCTTTGCCACCTCTGTCCAGTGGGGCCACAGAGAGCCGTGCTCGCAAGGCAGGCTGTGATCTCGCACCGTTATCGGTTCGCTCATTGCCATCCTCCTGTTCACATGATCTCACTGGCGATCCGATATCGGCGACAGGTTGCAATTATGTCGAGGGAAGCGATGTTGGAGTATGGGAGCTGACCCGCAGCATCGGTTGTTGTTCTCGGAAGACCAATCCCGCCCGCGCCGAGAGTCGGAGAGCCGGCGCAACTGCGGCGGCAGGTTCACCTGTCGAACAGCGATAGGTCGCCCGGCAGGCCAAGGCTGCCAACATCAAGTGGCGTGTCGAGAGCGGGTTCCGTGATCGGCGTCGGATCGTCGATGATTAGAAACCTGAAATCGATCCTGGAGTACAGACCAAACGGCATCCCGCTTTCGGAGCCGGCCGAATACGAGGCCAGGAAGCCGTCCGTACCGATCGTCCAGGTTCTGGTGAGTAGACCTTCCCCGAACGGTGTGTGTAGCGACCACGTGGTCGTGCCGTCCCTACGAGCACGTTTTGTCGCCGTCCTCGCGTCGGTGGGAAGGCCCTCGTCAACGCTGCCGCCGGCGCCGGCCATCGCTTCGAGGTTGAGTGAGATCGGGATTCGGTTTGCCGCCGACTCTGCTGGTACCGGGGACTGGAGTTTCCACGCCTCATTGATCTTGGGATCATCGATGTCGCAGTACATGTTGGGCCCGGTGGTCGCACAGAAGCGATTACCGTCCAACTGGACTGATGCCATCTGATCGACCTCGTTGTCGCCAGGACCCGCAAACTGGCTGACCATCAGGAAGTTGCTGTCGGACCGCCAGTCGATCCAATCGGTCCTGACGTGTTCACCATCCCCATCAAACCAAGTGGTCGTGATCTCGACAGCATCCACGTCAAGGACCGCCTGGGCGGCCGGAGCGACGGCGGCATCCAGCGCCTCGATCGTCGTCGGTTGCGCCGGTCCAAACGTGTCGGTGCTTTGGGTGGTAGAGCACGCAGCAAAGGCCAAGCCAACTGCGGCCAATGCAATCGCAGCTTTGCGAACCATCGCAAGCCCCCCTTGGCTTCTTCTATCCGAGAGTACCTGCAAGAGCGTTTATGCCCTGGACGAAGCAATCCATCGGAGCCTCGACTAGGCCGGCGCCGACCATGCCGGTGCCCGGGACCTTGCCCGCGACACCCGTGTTGATTTGCGGCATCACCCCGGTGCGGACAACCCGGGCGGCGTTGATGCCGGTCGGGGTGCCGCGAAACTCCAGCATCGGGATCTGATAGGCCGGGTGCTCGGTGAGTGAGATCTCATACATCGCAAGAGTCCGGCGCACCGCACCTGCGGCGGTGCCACCGACAAAGCCGACAATGGCCGGTGCCGCCGCCATGGCGAAGCCGCCGAGACCGACGGTTTCGGTGATAGTCGAGTCACCGATGTCGGGGCTGGCGTCCTCTTCGGTGTAGGCGCCTAGATAGAGACCTTCGACGGGGGGCGCCGGTGCGCTGAACCACTGGTCGCCGGTGCCCGACAGCCGGATACCAAAGTCGGTTCCGTTGCGAGCCATCACCGTTACCAGGCTTGATGCGGGGACACCGGCTGCAGCATCGGAAGCGAGTTTGCCAGCCGCCATCACCAAGTTGAGCATGAAGTGGTCGTTGTTGTTGATGAACTTGAACACCTCGAGGCGTTGCTCGACAGGAGCATCCGCCCCATCAACGAGCGAGGCGCCAATCTCACGGAGGAACAAGGAGGTTACGGCACGGTTGCGATTGTGACCGTCGTCACCCATCTGGAGGGCTTGGGCGATTAATGACTGGAGATCGACAGGACCCCGGCTGCGCAAGGCCGATCCTAGGACGGGGCCGAGAACTAGGTCCATCCACTTGAGTCGTTCGATGACCTCGGGGCCGAACGCCCCGTAGCGCAGCACTTTGCCAAGGCCCTCGTTGAGGGTCGAGTAGGAGACGCCGTCGCCGGCGCCGTCTTTGATGATCGCCATCGGCATCGATGGCGAGGTGACACCGGCCATCGGTCCCACCGCACCGTGATGGTGACACGGGGAGAGCTCGACCTCGCCGCGGGCTGCTTTGGCAGCGGCGTCGTCGGGGTCGCTGGCGAGGCCCTCGTAGAGCATCGCCCCAATGATGGCGCCGCGCATCGGGCCGCTGGCCCGTTCCCACGTCAGAGGCGGTCCGGCGTGGAAGAAGGTGCGATCGGTCATATCGGGAAAGAGGTCACGGGCGACCCCGACATCCGTCAGATGGGGCCGAACGGCCAGCAGACGCGACACTGCGGTGGTGTTGGCATCGGCCATCCGTCCATCGGCGGCAAGTTTGGCTAGCGCTGCTTCGGTTCCAGGATGCGGTGGACGCCAATCGGCACGAGAGACCGCAGACCCCTGCTGCTCGATTGAGTCGGCCAGCATGTCGGTACCGGCGGTGGCAACAACAGGGTCGCTGTCGAGGAGTTGGTTGAGGTCGCTCATGTTGATGTCCTTGAGGTTGCGAGGCGGGCCGCTTCTCGTGAGGCAGCCGCATTGGATAGCCACACCGAGGCCCCAGCCTGGTGGAGGGCGGTGGCTTGTGCATCTCGGTTCTGCGGATCGCCTTTCGTGCCGCATAGAGAAACGACAACGGCGGCACCGGCGGCTCTGGCTTGCTGGATGGCCGGCACCAGCTCTGCCGCCGGATCTGCATTGGATCCGTAACCGAGCACAACGTCGAGCAAGATCACGCCCACCGAGGTGTCTTGGGCTGCCTCGACCAGTCGATCGATACGGACCGTTTGGTCGATCATCGGATGAGCCCGACCCTGGGTGTATTCATCGTCGCCGTAGTCGATGAAGGTGTGACCGGGATGTTCTTCTTTCGTGCCGATTTCGCCAAGAGACGGCGTGCAGACAAATCGTGATTCGGACCGCAGTGTCCCGCCGGCAAAAAGGCCACGTACGAAACCGGGACGATGGTCATCCTGATCCACCAGCCACGAGGCGTACGTTGCCTTGTTCATCCCCAGTTTGCTGAGCACCTCGGCTGCGCCCTCTTCGAGCGTGTTCTCGCCCATGAAGGTGATAACGACCGGCTTGCTGCACTCGGAAGCTGCTGCCCGAACCTTGGCGGCTACTGGAGCTGCCGGTGGTTTGGAAATGACGATGATCAGGTTTGTTGCAGGGTCGGCATCGAGTGCGTCCAGGGCTTGGATGGTCGACAGCGCGCCAACTTCCTCAGACAAGTCGTGGCTGCCGGTGCCCAAAGCATGACGGACACCGACACCGGCGTCGTCGAGCAAGCAACACATCTGTTGGATGCCAGTTCCAGAGGCGCCGACCATGCCCACCGGGCCGGGCTGCATGGCATTGGCGAACCCCAAGCCGAGACCGTTGACGATGGCGGTGCCACAGTCGGGACCCATCACAAGCAGCCCGTTGGCTACGCCGTATTTCTTGAGAACGATCTCCTGGTCGATGGGGACGTTGTCGCTGAAGATCATCACATGGTGACCGTTGTCGAGGGACTCCTTGGCCTCGACAAACGCATGCTCGCCGGGGACCGACAAGAGCGTGATGTTGGCCCCATTGACGGCGGCGGCCGATCCGACCGTTTTCGGAGAGGGGGCATCGAGGCCACCAGAAGGGGCGACCTTGTGGGTGAGAGCGTCATCAAGGGCACGATGAGCTGCAGCGATGGTCTCTTCATCTTCGGCCCGTACCGCCAGCAGCAGGTCATTGGGGCCGGCGCCGGCAGCGGCGTTCATGTCGAAATCCATCTCATCAAGGAGACTGAGATTCAATTCGGTTGCCATCGCGACGAGTGCATCGCTGACTCCCGCTACATCCTGCAACGCCTTGCTTGCCTGCATCAAACGAACCGAGTCGTGATAGCGACCGGGGTGAACCTCTACACGAGAGATCATTTAGGTACCTCCGTTGGGACCTGACTGGATGAGTGACTGAGCGGCCAACACCATGCCGGCGGCCAGTGCCGGGCCCGAGCTATGCCCGACCCGTAGCAAACTCTGGTGACATGATGCGATATCTCCACGACCAGTGAGTGCTCGCAGCAGTGCGCCTGCTGGTTCGGCAACCTGGCCGCGCAGAGCGGATTGAATAAGCGATGCGGAAAAGGAGGTGGTTCTGGCTTCGGCTAGCTTGGCCAGCGGAACCGAGACCCCGGCGATCAGCGTGGTTGTCCTGTCTCGACCCAAGGCTTCACCGAGAAGGCGAGTGCCGGACAGCGCACCTGCCAGGTAGTCATCGCCCTCAGGGGTCAGGCCAGGTCCCTTGCCGAGTAGGAGCCGCGCCGAGTGAAGGATGCCACCAGCGGAGCCGGCGACCAGAGCTGATCGCAGCGGAGCCCCATCGATGTCGGGTACCTCGGTCGGGAGACCTCTTATCGCATCGGCCAAGGTTGAGGGAGAGGTCGCCGAGAGTGTGGGGCGGGGATCCCACCAGCGGGAAATGGTCACGGCCAGGCCTTCGAGCATGATCCGGCCGTATCCCACCTCGACGGTTGCACCGTGATGCACCATGCGGAACAAGTCCGAAGACGATCCAGCCGCGATCTGGATTCCGTTTGGTAGTCGGGTCGAATCGCTTGTGGAAACAACAAGAACCTTGTCGTTCACCAATAGCCAGACGGCGTGTGCTGAGGTGCCGAGGACGGTAGCTTCCGTTCCCGCAGCTGAAATCAAACCGTAGATAGCGGTGCTGGCGACCCCAGGCACCCGCAAAGGTGTCAGGGGTCGCTGAGTCTCATCAGCTGTGGGAACGGTCACTATTCGCCTATCCGAGGTCAACGATGGCGGCTACGGGGCCACCACCGCTGGGACCCTGGTGCAGGGCAGCAACGGACACAAAAACCGCAGCATCATCAACGGCGCATGCGACAACACCGCCGACAGCGGCCTTGATATGACGATGATGGTGGACGTCCGAATCGTCAAGCGCAACCTGGCGCCGACCCCGCAGCTTGGCGGTTGGGTCCGCTTCACACTTCACGAAGACGTTGACAACTTTGCCGTTGAGGTCTTCTGCGCGAGCGCGATCCGGGATATCAAGCCCGGCGGAACGGATGGCCCGATAGACGCCCTCCATGTCCAGTGCGTCCTTCATGACATCGTGACCGATGCGATAATGGCCACCTGCTCCGGGCACATTCCCAACGACGACCGTCTGTGCTTGATCGAGCTCAACACCAGAGGAGCATGAGGCCACCGACGAGTACAACGACAGGTCATGGCCGATCTGCTCGGCAGTTGGCATCTCGATTTCGCCGAGGGCGACAGCGATGCCGAGTCCGGAAGTCCCATTGGACACGTTCATTGACTCGAGAGGGTCTTCAGTGAAGACCGTGTGGCCGCGCTTCTTGGCATCATTGATGGTATCCATCACCAGAAGCGGGGTCTTGGTCTGTACGTAGTGGACGTCAGCTGGATCTTCGATGCCGGCCGCGGCCATGGCGCGGCGCACCCCTTCGGCGACCTTCTCGACCATTGCCGGGCGGCCGATGTCCTCTGGGAGGATCACGTCACTCATTGCATATCCAACGGCAAGACGTGGTTCGTCGGAGACGGGTCCAACATCGGCGACTTTGGCGAAGATCGTGGCATGTGGCGTCAGAATGCCGTCGGTTCCGCCGGACCAAACCATTGGAATCTCTTTGACGACATCAGCAGAGCGAGTGCCCTTGTCCATCAGTACCTTGCGGAACGCTTGATCCGCAAGAATGCGGGTGAAGTCGTTTACGCCACCGTTACCCTCAGTCTTGCCAATAACGGCGACAACGCCGTCTGCTTCGAAGATGCCATCTTCGATCAGCTTGGCCAAACCTGATGCGTCACTGACGCTTTCAAGCACGACTTTCCGTACTTCGATGCCCATTCTGCACTCCCTTGTGTGAGCCGATGCCTTCTTCGTCCGTCATGCGCTGAATCACATGTATACGGTACGAAGGATACATCCTCTGCCGTTCCTGGTTGTGAGACTAGAGACGAATGGCCCTCAGCGTGCGGTCCCAAATCGATCCACCGTCGTACACTCTCGACATGGAACCCACAGCACTTGTCCGTTCGGTCCCCAACTCGTTCTCCGCCGCGCTGGTTATGGGGGAGCGTCCTCGCATCGATGTTGGAAAAGCCAGAGTTCAGCATCATCGATACCAGGAGGTTCTAGAGACGGCGGGATACACGCTACGCATGGTCGATGCAGACGAGGATCACCCGGATTGCCCGTTTATCGAAGATGTGGTGGTGGTGCTCGACAGCCTTGCGGTCGTTACCAGGCCGGGAGCGCCCGAACGGCGAGGAGAAACAGGTCCGGTTGCCGAAATGGCGGAGTCGCTACTGCCGATCCATCGCATCCAGGAGCCGGGCACTATTGACGGTGGTGACGTCCTGCGAATAGGCCCGATGGTGTTTGTCGGCAGCTCAGCACGGACCAACAGCGAAGGCATTTCCCAAATCGCCAAGTTTGCGGCAGAGGATGGGTTGACGGTGGTTGCTGTACCGGTCAGCGGGGTCCTCCACTTGAAATCGGCCGTTGCCGCGCTGGATGATGAGACCGTGCTCATCGACCCAGACTGTGTTGACGTCGGCCAGTTCGCCCGGTACCGACTCTTAGAGAAAGCCCAGGGGGAAGGCCATCTCGCCAGCGTGCTCCGGCTACGCACTGGTCAGCTAGCGGTTACGACTGCTGCACCGGCGACCACCCAGCGATTGCGCAGGGCGGGTTACGAAGTGATAGTCGTGGATAGCTCTGAGTTTCAGGCCGCCGACGGAGGGCTCACCTGCCTGTCAGTACTCATCGACTAGCGGCCGAGCCGGCAATCCCTTCCCCTAGCATCCGGGTCTGAACGAAGGATCACACTGATGCATGAGCTAGCCCTTGCAGATTCGGTGGTGAAAGCCGCCTTGAGCGCCGCGGACGGTGCCGGGATGAACCGGATCGAGCGCATCGTCGTCAAAGTTGGCGAGCTTCAGCAGATCGAAAGGGATCTCTTCGAGTTCTCCTTGACGACCGTGTTGCCCGCACAAGACAAACGTCTTGCCGACGTCGTGTTCGACGTCTCAGATGAACCGGTACGTTTCGGTTGCCGCGCCTGCGGAACCGAATACGGCCGTGACGATGTCAACATCGATGGCGATGGTGACCAGGGTGAAGCCATCCACTTCATCCCCGAACTCTCCCATGCCTTCGCCAGGTGCCCCTCTTGCGGCAGCCCGGACTTTGAGATTCTGGCCGGACGGGGCATCACTCTGCAACGAATCGAGGGAAGTGGTGAAGATGACCCAGGGTGAATCGATCGATCCGCGTTCGTTTGCTATCGACGACCGGCTGGCGGGGGTGTCTCGCATCGTCGGCGTGACCGGGAGCAAAGGCGGCATTGGCAAGAGTGTCGTCGCCTCAACCCTGGCGCTGGCGTTGGCGGACGAGGGCCAAAGGGTCGGCCTATTTGATCTTGACTTCACCTCGCCAAGCGATCATGTGGTGCTTGGTGTCGAGCGGAGTTTCCCCAATGAGGAGTTTGGCATCGACCCTCACCTCGTACACGGTATTCACATGATGTCTGTTGCGTTCTTTGCCGGTGACGCCGCGGTCCCGCTGCGTGGTGAGGCTACGACGAGCGCGCTCCTTGAGCTGCTTGCGATTACTCGGTGGGGCGACATTGACGTCCTGATATTGGACATGCCCCCCGGACTTGGCGATACCAGTCTGGATGTGATCCGACTGTTG
>JASJHC010000004.1:0-3325 GCA_033791245.1 Acidimicrobiia bacterium
CCGCCTGGTTCGCGACTATTTGCACCAGGCGGGCTTCGACGTCCTTCAGGCCGGTGACGGCCCGACCGCCTTGCATCTCGCACGAGCCGAGAAACCCGACATGATCGTTCTCGACCTAGGTCTACCGGGTATGGATGGCTATGACGTGACCCGTGAGCTGCGTGCAAGATCATCAGTACCGATCATCATGCTTACGGCGCGCAGCGAGGAGAGCGATCGCATCGTTGGCCTCGAGTTGGGCGCCGATGACTACATCGTCAAGCCGTTCAGTCCGCGGGAACTGGTGGCGCGGATTAGGGCTGTGCTGCGCCGTGCCGACGCGACGCTTGGCGGCGGAGAGATGGTGCGGGCAGGTTCGGTGACGATCGACATCCCGAAGATGCGGGTTGCCGTCGATGGTTCCGAAGTCGAACTGACATCGAGCGAGTTCGACATACTCCTCACCCTGGCCCGGCAACCGGGCCGAATCTACACCAGAGCGCAGTTGCTGGACATTGTTCATGGCGTTTCCTTTGAGTCATACGAACGATCAGTGGATGCGCATATCAAAAACATTCGGCGCAAGATCGAGCCCGACCCCAAGCATCCAGCCCTCGTGCTGACGGTATATGGCGTCGGCTACAAGTTCGCCGATGCGTAGGGCGCACTGGACGGGCGGCGAACCGTCGGAGTGGCAGGTCCGGAGGCCCGGTGCCGAGGCCTGGCAAGGCTTTGGTCGACGTATGGCGTTCGGCTTCTTTGCCTTCTTCGTACTCGGGCCCCTACTCATCGGAACGCTCTTGATCGTGATTGCGACGGTTGCTTTCGAGGTGTCGCCGTGGGTGTGGTTCGGTGTCGCCTCAATACCGGTGGTTCTGGCATTGACGGTGGCGATCTTTGGGCGGTTTGCCTTCCGCACACTGCTGCCGGTCCGCGACCTGATCCGGGCAGCAGGCTCTCTCGCCGACGGTGACTATTCCGTACGAGTGGGGACCAGCAATGCGGGCGTGCGTCCGGTGGTGTCGTCGTTCAACCAGATGGCCGAGCGTCTCGAACTTGCCGACGAACAGCGTCGCCAGCTCCTGGGTGACCTTGGTCATGAGTTGCGGACGCCCCTGACGGTGATCCGCGGTGAGATTGAGGCGATTCTTGATGGGGTACATCAGGCCGATCCGGATCACCTCGAGCTCCTTCTCGACGAGGTCCAAGTGATGGAGCGGCTGCTGGAAGACCTGCGAACGTTGAGTCTTGCCGAAGCGGGCACCCTTGCGTTGCACCCCGAACCGACCGATCTAGTCGATCTTGTGTCTGATGTCGGCGAGTCGCACCGGCGATTGGCGGATGCAGCAGGCGTGGCAGTAGCGGTATCTGCTGCCAACTCGCTGCCAGAGATCATGGTCGATCCGGTTCGTGTCCGCGAGGTTATCTCGAACCTCATCGTTAACTCGCTGCGGGCTATGCCAGACGGCGGACGGTTGGAGCTGGGCGTCGGCGACGACGGCAGCTCTGTTCTCATCACCGTCAAGGACACCGGGGTTGGGATGCTGGCCGATGAGGTCGCCAGAGCATTCGAACGGTTCCACAAAGGCTCGACGTCCTTGGGCTCCGGTTTGGGGTTGACGATCAGCCGTGATCTGATCGAAGTTCATGGCGGATCGATGGTGATGGAGAGCGAGGTTGGAGTCGGCACCCTTGTGTCGGTGCGGCTGCCCAAAGTTGTCGCTACCTAGCCTGGCGGCGGGTAGAGGTATATCTCCTCAGGACGTTCGGGGAACCAGTCACAACCGAGCACTGCGACAACCACCTCTTTCAGCTGAGTGGGAAGCCACGGGACATCGGCGAAATCTC
Organism: Acidimicrobiia bacterium; assembly: GCA_033791245.1. Taxonomy (GTDB): domain Bacteria; phylum Actinomycetota; class Acidimicrobiia; order Spongiisociales; family UBA5794; genus JAAETI01. Next base: position 1,828 of record JASJHC010000004.1, read on the forward strand.
CGCGTTCTGCCGTGAGATCGAGCTGCGCCTGGAACTCGTTGCACACTTCCTTGCCCTCGACGATGGCTCCCCGGTATGCGGCCATCTCCGGGCTTGCGGAGAGTACCTCCCAGTCTGCAGCGGTGTCTTCCGCGGTGCCGGCCCGAGTGGCGAGGGCCTGTTCGACATCGATGAAGCGCGTATGCCAGTCAAATATCAGTTCGTGGAGTTCGGCGACTTGCTCAGGCGGCTCAATGTCATCGGTCGACTCCTTCACCTCGATGCGGATGGAATGCGCTAGTTCGAGGCCAGTTTGTACGTCTTGCGGAGTCAAGTCGGTGATTTCTTCGGCACCGGCGGCGATCGTTTGGGCCTGCTGGGACGCCCGGCGTTCAACGGCGTTGATGCGGTCGACATACTCGGTCAACGACATCGCACCGCCGCATCCAGACAAGAGCAGCGTGCAGACCACAGTCACGGGGACAAGTGCTCTGGTTCTCGAGCCGTGACGGTCAGTTGTCACACGATCACCTCTCCGCGTCGCCGGGGGTGAGTAGACCTCGTTCATAGCCTGCAGCTACGGCAGCCGCACGATCGTTGACTTCTAGTTTGCTGTAGATATGCAGCAGATGGGTCTTGACGGTTGCTTCGCTGATAAAGAGCTGGGCCGCCACCGCCTTGTTAGTGGCGCCGTGAGCGACAATCGACAAAATCTCTAGCTCTCGTTCGCTGAGAGTGTCACGAGCGGGTCGACGGATACCGCCCATCAATTGCCTAGCTACTGGTGGCGACAGTACCGACTCGCCAGCCGCCGCGGCGCGCACCGCTTGGCTCAGCTCTTCGCGGGGCGTGTCCTTGAGGAGATAGCCGATGGCGCCTGCTTCGATAGCGTGCAGAACGTCGCTTTCAGTGTCAAAGGTTGTGAGGATCAACACCTGGGCCCCCAACTCGCGGTCCATGATTTCCTTGGTGGCACTCACCCCGTCTTGCACCGGCATCCGAAGATCCATGAGGACGACGTCAGGGTGAAATGCCTTGGTCCTCGCCACTGCCTCCTGGCCATTAGCCGCCTCGCCGACGACTTCGAACGCGGGGTCGTTTACGAAGAGACCACGTAGGCCATCGCGGACCACTGGGTGATCATCAGCGATCAACACACGGATCGGGTCCTCGGCGCCTCTTGTATCACTCACTCGAAGCACCGACCAGACCCGTTGGGACACTGATGGATATCGCAGTTCCCTCGCCGGCGGTTGACTCGATCTGGAGCACGCCACGTACACTTTCGACTCGCTGCCGCATCGCGGCGAGGCCAAAGCTCTCTGCATTCGCCGTTTGTGCCGGGTCGAATCCGGTTCCGTCATCCAGAACATCGAGGGTGACCACGTCGTCCATGAAGGTCAGCGTCACTCCCGCTCTCGATGCCTGGGCGTGTTTCTCGATATTGGCCAGCCCTTCCTGAGCCGCTCGCAGCAGTGCGACCTCCACTTCGGGTCGAAGTGGCCGCGGTTCGCCAACG
>JASJHC010000005.1:0-11461 GCA_033791245.1 Acidimicrobiia bacterium
TCCTGGAGTTCGTGTTCGGCGCGTTCAAGCACGCGGGTGGCTTCTTTCGTAGGTCGACCGGAGATGCTTCCGGGAGACAGCAGTGTAAATCTGGGTGGTCGCAAGTTCAACGTGACCCAACAATTCTTGAACCGATCTTAGATCGGCCCCGCCCTCAAGTAGGTGGGTGGCGAAGGAGTGACGTAAGGCGTGAGGGAATGTTCCCAACCGTTTCTGCACGACTCTCCTGACTCCTCTCGTATCCATGGGTCCACCACGGACGCCCACCCACAGGGCAGAGTATGCCTGATCTCCGGCAAGTTTCGGACGACCCTCGGCGACATAGGCAGAAACGGCCCGCCGCGCCTGGGTACTCACAGGCACCACCCGTGTCTTTCCCCCCTTGCCGCGCACCCGCAGCAGGTCATCGGAGCCAACATCACCCAACTGCAACGAGACGAGTTCGGACACGCGGAGCCCAGATGCATATAGCAATTCCACTATCGCTCTATCGCGGAGATCAATGGGTTCCTTGCCGACTATTCCATCGAGAAGCTCGGCCAGTCCCCGGGCTGGCAACGCTTTGGGGAGCGGGGCTGGGCGTTTTGGTTGGCGGACGCCCTCCGCTGGATTGGCCGGGACCAAGCCACGCCGAGCAGCATCGTTGAAGAAAGAACGCACCGCCGAGATCTTCCGGGCGATGGATCGACGCGAGTACTTGCGGGTAGAGAGATACGACATGTAGCGACGGACGGTGCGACGCTTCACATCGACTGCGTCAGCTCTGCCCATTCGTTCGCAGAACTCGGTGAACTGGCCCAGGTCGAGCTGATAGGCAGCAACCGTGTGTTGCGAAAGGCCTCGCTCGACTTCGATGCGGTGTACAAAGTCGGCGACAGCGTCGGCAAGGGTGAGCGTGGTCTCCATCGACCCCTCATCGTTGCCGTTCCCGTGCGCAACGTCAACGACCCACCCTTCCGGGACCTGCCAGTTGTCGCTAGACGACGACGTAGCGACCCGGGCCGTCGGCTCGGATCACACCTGCAATCTCGAGTTTGCCAAGCCGAGCCAGAGCCTCGCCGGGGCTGACCCGTGCACCCGCAAGTAGCTCATCCACGTCGTTGGTCCCCGCTGCGATCAAGTCAATAACCCGTTGATCCGGCTCGTCAAGGCGCCGCGCTGCAGGGCCGGCTACAGAGATGGGGGCGGGGCCGAGCACCAACTCGAGTGACTCGAGCAGGTCATCTGGCCCGAGTACAGGGAACGCCCCGTCCCTGATCAGTAGGTTGCAGCCTTCGGAAGACGCCCTCCCGATATCGCCGGGGACCGCAAAGACCTGTCGACCATGACGCAAGGCGGCCTCCGCCGTAATAAGCGCACCGCCTTTTACGGTTGCCTCGACCACGATCACAGCTGCCGCCATGCCACTGATGATCCGATTGCGGGGCGGAAATCGCCATCCTTCCGGCGGCGAGCCGGGTGGTGCTTCGCTGACCACCGCTCCCCCGACATTGATCAAGTCCAAGGCAAGTTGGGCATGCTCACGCGGATACATGACATCGATACCGGAACCCAGGATGGCGATGCCGATGCCGCCGACACCGACCGTTCCTTGGTGTGCGGCGCCGTCGACACCGCGCGCCAGCCCGCTCACCACCGGCCAGCCTGCCGCCGCTATCGCCCGCCCGTAGGTTTCGGCGATGCGACGTCCGTACGAGGTACAGCGACGCGTTCCAACCACCGCCACACACGGGCCGGCAGGCAAGTTGCCGCGAACAAACAACAGATCTGGTGCATCCTCAAGGTCTGCCAACAGATCGGGATACTCGGCATCACCCCGATAGACAACAGCAATCCCCGCCGCGCTGAGCTCTTTTCTTCTGTCGGCTGCTGGCACCGCAACGGCCTGCCGTACCCGATCAGTCGTCTTGAGCGCGCCTTGTTCGAGACGCCGTAGCGTTCCCACCGGCCCGAAGTCGGCCAACAGACCCCGCACCCGGTCCGGATGGAGCCCTCCGCACGCCACCTGCAGCCGGGCGTCCTTCATCGCTGCCCCCTGTAGGCCAACGCCTCGGCAACATGGGTGTCGAGGATCACCTCGGTCTCTTCCAGATCGGCAATCGTTGCCGCGACCCGGCGCACCCGGTCCCAGCCACGTGCCGTCAGCGCCGAGGTTCGCATAGCATTTTCGAGCATCACGGGCACTGACTCATGCCAATGCAGGGCATCGAGTCCTTGGCGCCCGAGTCGGGCATTGCGGCATCCCCGCTCGTTCTGCCGTTTTCTTCCTGCAGCAACACGGAGAGCAACCGCCGCACTCTGCTCTCCCGGCTTACCCGCCATCTCTGCAGATTCGACCCGCGGAACACGCACGACGATGTCAAAGCGGTCAAGGAGCGGCCCAGAGAGCCGCCGCCTGTATTTGCTGACCTCCCGCTCCGAGCAACTGCATTGTCGGAGTCGGTCACCGTCATATCCGCACGGGCACGGGTTGGTAGCAGCAACCAACTGAAACTCTGTGTTGAAACGAACCGAAGCACCTTTGCGGGAGACAACCACATTGCCCTCCTCCATCGGTTGTCTCAAAGCATCGAGAAGGTGAACCGGGAACTCTCCCAACTCATCGAGAAATAGCACCCCCTTGTGGGCCAAAGCCGTTTCGCCCGGAACGGGGATGCCGGAGCCGCCACCAATCAAGGCCGCAAGCGATGCCGAATGGTGCGGAGACCGGAACGGAGCCAACGTTGGGCTGGGACGGGCGGCACCGGCGGCGGCCCAGGTCAACGCCACCTCCCCAACCTCGATACCCTGCAACCGCGGCAAGATCCCCGGCAAGGCCCGAGCCAGCATGGTCTTACCCGCACCGGGCGGACCCTTCATCAGCATGTGATGACCGCCGGCAGCCGCTATCTCCAAAGCCCTTCGCACCAGAAGCTGGCCACGGACATCGGCCAGATCGGCTGCCACCATCGTCTCGGCAGGCAACTCCGGAATCACCGCACCACCCGAGTCACCCAGTGCAACAGCGACTGCTTCCTCCAACGACCGCACCGCACTCACCGGTGTCTCGCCGAGAGTCAACGCCTCGGCGGCCGAATCAGGCGGAAGCAGACATCGGAGTCCGGTCTCGCCTGCCACCATCGCCGCCCCCAGGCCCCCACGAACCGAACGGACCGAACCATTCAGCGACAACTCACCCAACGCAACCACAGCCTGCGCCGCGGCCGGAATCGCCTTCGACGCCACCAGAACTCCCAAGGCAATCGGCAGGTCATACGCCGACCCGCCCTTGGGCACATCAGCAGGGGCAAGGTTCACGATTACCCGCCGACCCGGAAACGTGAACCCAGACGCCTGGATAGCGGCGCGAACCCGTTCTTTGGCCTCACGGACCGCCGCATCAGGCAGACCGACAATGTGGAAGGCAGGCTTGCCACCACCGACAAATACCTCGGCATTCACCAGACGTGGCTCGGCTCCAACAAGGACAACAGAAGTAATACAAGAAAGCATGACCCCAAGGTATGGGTCAGCTGTGACAAGACCTGAGACGGCCCGACCGCAAGCCCTCTAGAACACCGGGTTGTAGTCGAAAGTCGCCTTGACCACACCATGATCAGACAGGTGAATGTCTTCGTCCTCGTCTTCAAGATGGTCGTTGAACACCCTCATCTCGTTGAACGACCACACCCGATTGTCGGAGTAATCGTAGAAATGCTGAGACACCAACACATGATCAAGCGACTCACGGATTCCCTCGAATATGTAGGTGTAGTAGACGTCGCGCAGACTGCGGTGTTCCTGCATGGTGGCTGCCAGATAGAGTCCATTTGAGGACCGGCTCCCCAGCCCCGACGCCGCAAACAGCCGGTACTTGGGCCGATCGGACAAAATGTTGACGGTGTTGGAAAGTTGACCATCGTTGACATCACCCATCACGACCACTGGGACCGCAGTCGACGACATTGCTGAGTTGATCACCATCCGCAGCGCGGCAGCCTCCGCCGTTCTCCGGATCGTTGACAGGGCAGCACCAAGCGCCCTTCTATCAGCAGCCGTCAGCCCGGGCCGACCTCGATCCTGAGAATCAAGACGAGTCGGCAATTTTGACTTGAGGTGAGCAGCGAAGACCACGATGGCGGGAGCATCGGCCACTCCCGCAAACTGTGGCTGAACCGTGACCCGCAACACCGGCCGCGAGAAGTTGTCGATCTCAACACCAATCTCGAGATCAGGGTCGTCTCCTTTCGATCCACCACGCTTCCGCAGGACGAAGTCATCAGGGAATCGGTCGACCCAGGTTGAGAACTTCCGTTGATGCGGCCTGCGGACTGCCATCGCGTTGTTGATTCGGCCCGTCAGCTCCGAGGTCACGAGGTCATACTCGTCGCGGAGACCTGCAGCCGTAAAGGCATCGGCGAGAGCGGCGGCGTCCCACAGCTCCTGGAAAGCGATCACGTCGGCGTCGACTTTGAGCAGCATCTGTGCGACCCAGGCAATCTTGGCGTCGTACTCCGCCTTTGTTAGCGGTTTGACCCCCGGATAGGTTGCGGCGCCTGCCAGCTGCAGATTGCGAAGGTTGAAGGTGGCAAAGCTGATCTGTGGTTTGGCCATGGCAATTCCCCTCAGTGGTGCTCTCGCCCGAGCCTATTCGCTCCGCAAGCGGGGTGGCCGCGTCATCATCACCGGATTTGCCGGTTCGAGCCAGCCCGAACAATATGCTCCAATCTCATCCGACACAGGGAGGACAAGTGCGGTATCGGATCGGTGTAGCTCTGCTGGTTGTGGCAACAGCTGTGCCAGCATGCACCAGCAGCGACCCAGCCGTGGAAGCAACTTCGAGCACGACGGCGGCCCCCAATGTCACCGCAGCGCCCATCCCGGACGCCATCGAGGTGTACGAGGCGGTTGCTCCGGCAATCGCGTTTGTAGAAACGGATATCGGTACGGGTAGCGGGATCCTCATCGAGCGCAACATTCTGTTGACCGCCGCCCATGTGGTCTGGCCGCAACGAAACGTCCGGGTCAGCTTTCCTGGTGGTGGGTCGACGGATTCAGCCCAGGTTCTCGGCACCGATCTTCTGGCTGACCTAGCGATCGTTGACGTAAGCGGCATCTCCGACCTCCCCGATCCGGTCACCACCGCCAACGGCGAGGAACTCCCCATCGGGAGCCCGGTGTACATGGTTGGCTATCCAGCGGAGCCGGAACGCAACCCGGAGCCAACCATTTCGGAAGGGATCCTGTCGCGGATACGTGAGTGGCATTCCGAAGGCTGGACGTTCCTCCAGTCCGATGCGGCAGTCGTGGGTGGCCAAAGCGGCGGTGCACTTGTCGATGCATCCGGTCATGTCATCGGTGTCACCAACTTCCAGCTTGCCACCGAGTACGGCATCTCTGGTTCGATGCTCGACGTTGCCGACCGGATCGAAGCGATGAAGACGACCACAGTCCGCTCCGAGCTCGGTGACCGGCTCCCTCCAAGCAGCGGTGCCGACGAAACCCATACCGTGTCTATCGCCCACTTCTGGGAACAGAAGGCCTTCACCTTCGAGGTCCCGCTGTTCACCGAGGTCGAGGTCACGACCAACGGCGATGCGGATACCGCCATCGAGCTGATGACGATCGAGGGCTTTCCGCTCGTATATGCCGATGAGAACACCGGTGGCGGTGAGGTGGCAACGGCCAGGACCTCGCTCCTCGGGCCTCACATTGCGCTGGTGACCACCTGGAATACCGGTGGTATCTCCGAGCTGGTAGTGGGATCAACGGAGCTCACGCTGTGGGAGGACCCTGACGACGGGCTCGTGCTGTCCAAACCGGACAAGCTCTATGGCAACATCGACTTTCCCGGCGATGTCGACTGGTTCTGGATCGACCTTGGTGGTGGACAGGCGGTAACGCTCGAAGTTGATTCCGTAACCGTCGACGCCACGATCTATGTCGACTCCCAAGACAACCTCAGCGAGTTCTCACTCGCCTACGACGACGATTCTGGCGGCGGTCCGTTTGGAACAAACCCGCGCCTGCTGTTCACGGCTGAGGACTCAGGGGAATACCTGGTGATCGTCTCTGACCAGCACCGGTCGGGCCCAGGCGCCTACGTACTCACCGTCGAGTAGCTGGCAGCACTACTTGCCGTCGAAGTCAGCGTCTCGATCAGCTAGGAACGCGGCGATTCCCTCGCGCAGGTCGTTCGATGCGAGGAGAACGGCCTGCGCCTGATCCTCGCTTGCAATAGCTTGCTCGAAACTCATGTCAAGGGAGCGGGACAGCCCGGTCTTGATCAAACGCTGCGCCAACGGCGCCCCTGCGGCCAGCTGTCCGGCCAGCTCCGTAACCACGACCCTGAGTTCATCGGCAGCAACGACCTGGGCCACCAGCCCGATCCGCACCGCTTCAGCTGCGTCAACCATCCGCCCCGTCAACGCCAGTTCTCGAGCCCTGGCCATCCCGACCAAACGTGGCAATAGCCATGTTCCGCCAAAGTCCAAGGTGAGACCGCGCTTGACAAACACCTCCGAAAAGCAGGCCCGCTCGGTGGCGACCACGATGTCGCAGCCCAGCGCCAGGTTCATTCCTGCCCCCACTGCAACCCCATCAACAGCTGCGATCGATGGTTTGGGGAGGCGATGCAGCACCGTGGCGGCCCGTCCCAGGCGCTTCATGTACTCGCGACCAACCGCCGGGCTGCGCAAATCGTCGAGCTCTTCAAGATTGAGGTCAGCGCCTGAACAGAAGTCTTCGCCGCGACCAGTGAGCACAACTACACGTTGGTTTGATGTCGCAAAGTCATTGAGGGCGGTGGTGATTTCGTCCCAGCCATGCGCCGGCACGGCGTTCTTGCGGGTGGCCTGGTTCAAGGTAAGCCAGCGAACCGACCCGACGTCTTCTATCAGGACAAAGGATGCTGCGTTCATCGGCTACACGATACCGACCAGCTACGCTGCGCGCCGTGGGCTTCAATCCGTTTCGCAAGCAAGAGAGCACGACTGCCGATTTGGCGATCGTCATAACGTTCGTGGTCATAACCGCACTCGTGGTTCTCTGGGCCTTCTTCGGCTGATCAAATGGATTCCTCCCTCGGACCGCTCGTTGTCAACGTCATCCAGCCTTATCAAGCGCGCAAGGTCTACACCTGCCCTGGTTGCGACGGCGACATCATCGCAGGGGTCGGGCACCTCGTCGTCGTTCCAGAACATGCCCCCGACCTGCGGCGCCACTGGCACCGCGGATGCTGGTTCAAAGAGCTGCGACGAATGGGGTATTCGTCAACAGACGCGGGGCAGCCAACGAACGGTTACCCCGGCCGCTGACACAACGACACCGACGTAGTCGACTCGGTAGATCTTGCGTTGTACTGCAAGCTCTCTCACCTGTTGTTGCTTGGCCTCACCGAAGTGATAGATAGGCTCCACCTGGCTGCCGGTACCGGTTTTCACTTCAACAGCAGTGAGCTCTCCTGCGATGGAGGCAACCAGATCGAGTTCGCCGCGGCCCACCCTGAGATTGCGCGAAATGATGGTGGCACCGCGGTCTTGCAGAAAGCGGGAAGCGATAGCTTCACCAAAGGATCCGAGACGGCGAAGCGTCAGAGAGCCGAGCTCGGCTCGAGTTCCTCGATATTGACGTCCCGGAACGTCATGACTTTGACGCTCTTGACGAACCGTGCCGGCCGGTACATGTCCCATACCCATGCGTCGTTCAACTCCAACTCGAAGTAGACCGACCCTTCGGATCGACGGGTATGCAGCTCGACTTCATTGGCCAGGTAGAAGCGGCGTTCCGTTTCGATGACATAACGGAAGAGCGGGAGCACATCGCGGTACTCCTTGTAGATCCGTAGCTCGACATCGGTTTCGTAACGTTCGAGGTCTTCCTCGCCCATTGCCTCTCCTGCATTCCTTGAAGCGGATTCGCATACTAAGCGTTCCGGGGCCGGTAGGTGGTGTCTTCTGGCCCACCCTGCCAACAATGAGTATCTCCAAAACCTCTGACATACCCGCTATTGACTAGTCAGTTGTTGAACAATGTGACTTTCTGCTCGTCGACTGCCCTGTCCTCCGGGATGGAGAATCCGAAGGATTCTCCCAAGCAACCGAGCTAGGAACTCACCTTTGGTGAGTTCCTAGTTGCCGACATACCCGTGATTGACTAGTCCAGGCTTCTCCCCCGGTTGCTCAGATATGCATGCCACAACACGCGTGCTGCCACCGAACGCCAGGGTCGCCATTGCTGTGCGATCTGCTCTGCCTCCTCATAGCTGGGGATCTCGAGCAACGGAAGACTCTCAGCCATCGAGACGACCAATGCCCGATCGCCCCGCGGCCACACGTCGGGACGTCCCAGCGGAAACAGCAAGTACACGTCAGCTGTCCACGGCCCAATACCCTTGAGCGTCGTCAACACGTTGCGCACTTCGTCATCAGCAATGGTGCCCAGGGCGTTGAGCTCAAGTGACCCGTCGATGAGCTGGGCGGCAATGCCGCGACAGTATCCAGCCTTCTGTCTGCTGAAACCGATTGTCTTCAACTCATCGTCATCAAGGTCGAGGAACGTTGCCGGTTCCACCTTGGTGATGGCGTCTACCAAATTGGCGAACGCAGCAGCGGCACTGTCAAGAGAAACCTGTTGCTCGAGGATGATCTTGACCAGGGTGGGGAAGCCTTCGTCGCGACTCCACAAAGGAGGTAGGCCGTTCGCTTCCAGAAGCCGCCCCAGCCGTGGATCCGCAGCTCCAAGTACCGCAGCGGCATTGCCAAGGACAGGCGCATCCAATCTCAGCGGCGACTCACTCAGAGTCCGCCCCAACGACCGGGGGGCCACACAACCGAAAAGGCCCGACCCACGATCCGGCTTTCGACAATGGCTCCAAAGACGCGACTATCACGGCTCGACCCCCGGTTGTCACCCATCACGAAGTAACTCCCCTCGGGAATCACCTCAGGCCCAAAGTTGCCCATTCGGATTTCAGGAGCGAGATAGGGCTCAGTCAGCGGCGAGTCGTCGATGAGGATCTGGTTGTCTCTGACCGTGATCGTCTCGCCGGGAAGCCCGATCACACGTTTGATCAGATCTGACTCGGGAGTGCGCAGACCGACCGACTCCAGCAGGTTGCGTGACACCATGGTGACAATCGACTCCGTTTCGAACGTCTCGGGTTCGAAGACAACGACGTCTCCCCGACCGGGTTCACCGAATCGATACGCCAGCTTATTGACGATGACGCGGTCGCCTATTTGCAACGTCTCCTCCATAGAACCCGACGGAATCCAGAAGACCTGGATCAGAAACGACTTCACCAAGACGGCGACGATCAACGCACCAACGATGAGGAATGGAAGCTCTTTGAGGAACGACCAAGCTTCTGAGTGTCGAGATTTTTCAGCAGGCGCGCTCGAATCCTCCAATGAGGATTCGATAGCAGTAGCTGCTCCGGACTCAGGAGAGACGCGGTACTCGCTGTGATCCCCGGGTAGCTCGTTCATCTCGGAAACGGGAATTAGTCCCGCTTCTCCTTGATGCGTGCAGCTTTACCGACCCGATCGCGCAGGTAATAGAGCTTGGCGCGGCGAACGTCGCCACGACGGATTACCTCGATGGAGTGGATAATCGGTGCGTGGAGCGGGAAAATCCGCTCGACACCTACGCCGAAGCTGAGCTTGCGGACGGTAAAGGAAGCACGGGCGCCTCCGCCATTGCGGGCGATGACAACGCCCTCGTAAAGCTGGACGCGCTCACGACCGGCCTCGGCGACGCGCACGTTTACACGTACGGTGTCGCCGGGCGAAAAGTCCGGAACGTCGTCGCGCAAGTATGCGGACTCGATTTGATCGACCGTATTCACGGGGTCCTCCGAATGAGGGAAAAAGGGAAACTCGAAAGCGAGAGTTTACCCGAGGTCTTCGGTTTCCGCTAACTCTCGTTCCAAACGCTCTGCCTCAGCCTTCTGGAGAAGATCGGGACGACGCTCTCTGGTCCGCTCCAGACGTTGCTGCTGGCGCCACTCCTCCACCTTGCCATGATCGCCCGACAACAGAATCTCCGGCACCGTCCAGCCCTTGTAGTCGGCCGGTCGGGTGTACTGCGGTTCCTCGAGAAGCCCGCTGCGAAAACTCTCCGTTGCGATGGATTCTGGGTTGCCGACGACACCGGGCAATAGCCGGGTCACCCCCTCGATGATCGCCAGCGCACCGACCTCACCACCGAGAAGGACATAGTCCCCTAGCGACACCTCCTCATCTATCAGATTGTCGGCGATGCGCTGGTCCACCCCCTCGTAGCGGCCGCAAACCAGCGTTATCTCATCGAGCATCGCCCAATCATCCAGCCGATCTTGGGTTAACGGCTTCCCGGCCGCGGCGAGCAGGATGCGATGGGAGTTCCGGTGGGGCTCCAACGCAGCATCCAGTGGCTCAGGCGTCATCACCATGCCCGGTCCGCCACCGAATGGCGCATCATCGAGCTGCCGATGGAATCCTTTCCCAAAGGGACGTAGGTCAATGACATCGACGCTGAGCAGTCCCTTCTCGCACGCGCTTGCAACAAGACTGACCTGCAATGGGGAGTCAAAGAATTCTGGAAAGATGGTGATTACGTTTATTCGCACGGGGACAGAGTATTCTGATATCGGGTACGGGGGTATACAAGTTGGTGGAACTTATCAGACCTGCAGGGACATCGTCGGAAGGCAGCAAATGGACTGCCCCGGCTGCTTCGGGTGAAACACCCACCGGAGGCGGCGGTGGCCGTGATGACAGATTCCAGGCTCGGTCACGTCTCGATCAGGCAATGACGGTCGCCCAGAAGCGGATAGAAGCCGGCAAACAAATCGCCACAAGTGTCCGCACCGCCCGCACTCCCTCCGAAACCGAGAAGAGCGAATGGGGTTCTGCGCGTAAGCCTGCTGTGGAAACTGCAAGCAAACCCGAGGCCAAGCCAACCGAGACCGCAGATGATTCGCCTCATGTTGTTGTCGACCTTCGCCCCGACGCCGATCGAATACCCGGCCCGATGCCGGCTGTTCGTGAGACCGACTACGGATTGGGAAGACGTTGGGGTGCCGAATGGCAGCGCTCCGCCCAGGGTTGGGTAACTGGTGCCGATGGGCGTGCAACGTGGCGCCCTGTCGTCACGACCACCCCAGATCTGGCCAACTGGGACGTCCACACCTACTTAGGGGTCGTTACCGCTGAGGTTGCCGTCGAGGCACCCGGCGGGGATCTTCGCCAGGTCGGGGCGACCTTGGCGAGAGGTCGTCAAGTTGGGATAGAGGGGCTCGTCGACGAGGCCGTAGAACGAGGGGCTCACGCGGTAGTTGGCGTGACCATGCAGTACACCGCCATCGGAACCCGCATGCTGCTCACCATGTCCGGAACCGCGGTCACGCTTCAAGAGAAGGCGGGTACTCAGCGGAGCTGAATACCTTGCGAGTTTGGCGAAGCCAAACTCGGGGGAGTTGTCTTTCTGCGGGGACCCGCTT
>JASJHC010000006.1:0-7617 GCA_033791245.1 Acidimicrobiia bacterium
CAGGCAACGATGCTCCAGGAAGCTGGGGCGTCGGTTTGGCTGTCCAACGCCGCGGCAGCAATGGAAGCCGCTCGACTCGCCACCACCGGGAGTGCAACATGAGTGATCTCAGCCAACTCCTTGACAGTGATCCCACGGTCGCCACCGCCGGCACCGACATGCTGGCAGATTCCATAGAGCAGCAGGGGTCTGCGGTTGTGCGCGCCGACTGGCGACCCCCGTTCCCTGGGACCGAAGCTGCGCTTGCAGCGCTCGCTATCGACGGACGTATGGCCAGTTCCAATGCCACCGCCGTCGGCCGCATGTTGGCGGTACGACCTCATCTTGTTGATGTCGGTGTTGCCCGCGATGTGTTCCCTGACATGACCGACAGGACGTTCTTCCATGCTGGTCCCCCGCTGGAGTGGGAACGAGCCAACGGACCGATGCGCGGAGCCATCATTGGCGCCATGCTCTATGAGGGCTTGGCCGCCGACCCGGACGATGCCGCCGCCAAGGCCGCTGCCGGCGAGATCGAACTGTCACCCTGCCACCATCACAAAGCGGTCGGGCCGATGGCCGGGGTCACCTCCCCTTCGATGCCGGTGGCCATTGTGAACGACGGCGCCGGCGACGGCGTCTCGTATTCGACCCTCAACGAGGGACTGGGCAAGGTGCTGCGGTACGGCGCTTTCGCGCCTGAGGTCATCGACCGGCTGCGCTGGATGGACCACGTACTCGGCCCAGTGCTCGGCGCAGCACTGCGTGCAAGCGGCCCGGTGGATCTGCAATCGCTCATTGCGCAGGCACTGCAGATGGGAGACGACGGCCACAACCGCAACCGTGCGGTGACATCGCTGTTCCTCAGAGGGATAGGTGCCGCCCTGGTAGATGGAGCGGATGCCCCAACCGACCAACGGCTGGAAGTCTTCAAGTTCATCGACAACAACGATCACTTCATGCTCAACCTGGTTATGGCGGCCGGCAAACTCGGCTCTGATGCAGCCGCGAATGTTCCGGCCTCGAGCCTCGTCACCGTTATGGCCCGCAACGGCACCGACTTCGGTATCCGGCTCTCGGGCACCGGCGATCAGTGGTTCAGTGCTCCGGCTCCCCCGGTCGATGGCCTCTACCTAGGTGCCTTCACCGAGGAAGACGCCAGCCCTGATATTGGCGACTCGACAATCACTGAAACCATCGGTCTGGGCGGCTTCGCCATGGCCGCGGCTCCGGCCATCGTCGGCTTTGTCGGCGGAACGGCTGCCGGTGCCGTCCGCCGCACCCTCGCCATGTACGAGATCTCGATGGCCGAGCATCCGGCGTATCAGATTCCGATGCTCGAGTTCCGGGGCACTCCAACGGGCATCGACGCCGTCAGGGTGGTGCGGACCGGTGTCAAGCCCCAGATCAACACCGGTATCGCGGGCAAGGTTCCGGGTACCGGTATGGTCGGCGCCGGTCTGGTGGAGGCCCCGATGGAGTGCTTTGCCGACGCCATCAACGCCTTGGCACAGGGGCTCGACTCGTAAGGACACCTCGCAAGAAACGATTTAAACAAACGTTGCATTTGCCAAGCGAACCCTAAGGCAACTGCCGTAGGATGACAGGGTTGGAGGGAAGCGCTCACCGGAGAATAGGAGGGGAAGATGCGGAGAACGGCAAACCTGGAGGGAAGACCACGGAGAACGCCGCACCGCCTCGAGACTCTCACGATTGTCTTGACGGCATTCGTGCTTGTGCTCGCCGGCTGCGGTGGCGGCGACGATGAGGCAGCCGACGACGGCGACACAATCTCAGTCTTCGGCGCATTCGCTACACAGATCGAAGAACCCTGGGACGGCGTAATCCACACGGCGCTACTCGCCGAGGAGGAAGCCGGGAATATCGAGTACGACTTCACCGACGACATCGGCTACTCCGGCGACATGGAGCGCATCCTCACCGAGGTGTGCGAACAGGATCAGCCCGACATCATCTTCGGTGACGCCTTTGGCAATGAAGACGCGGTGCGACGGATTGCGGCGGCATACCCTGACATCGCGTTTGTGTTTGGCTCCGGCGGTGGTCCTGCCGACCCCAACTTCTCGGTGTTCGACAACTGGATCCACGAGCCGGCATACATGGCCGGGATGTTGGCGGGCGATCTCACCCAGACCAACGTCGTCGGCGTTGTCGGCGGTCTCCCGGTTCCTGAGGTGAACCGCATTGCGAACGCCTTTATCGCCGGTGCGCAGGCCAGCAACCCTGCTATCGAGGTGAAGGTCACGTTCATCAACAGTTGGTTCGATCCCGCCGCAGCCAAGGAAGCCGCGCTGGCCCAGATCGACGCAGGTGCCGATGTGCTCTACGCCGAACGGTTCGGTGTCATCGAAGCGGCGCAGGAAAAAGGTCTGTTGGCCTTTGGCAATATGTCCGACCAGAAGGACCTGGCTCCGGAAAACGTCGTCTCGAGCGTTGTCTGGCAGATGAGCCCCACAGTGCAGTATGTGGTCAATCAGGTGGAGGCCGGCTCCTACACCTCCCTGGACCTGAAGGACTTCAGCATGCTTGCAAAAGGCGGCGCTTCTCTGGCAGAGATCAATACTGGTGTCGTCGGTGGCGTGTCCCAGGATTTGATCGACTCGATCACCACTGCAGAGGCCGACATCCGTAGCGGTGCGTTCCGCGTTGACATCAACGAGGCGCAGCCTGCAGGGTCCGTCTCCCTCGGTGGCTGAGATCCAGCCAAAGCCGATTGTTGAGCTGAGGTCGATAAGTAAGCGGTTTGGCAGCGTTCTTGCCAACGACCGTATCGACCTCAGCCTGCGACGCGCCGAGGTACACGGTGTTCTTGGTGAAAACGGGGCTGGCAAGACAACTTTGATGAGGATCCTCTACGGTCTCGCCAGCCCCGATACCGGCGAAATCCTCATCGATGGCGAGCCCACCGCGATCTCGTCGCCAAAGGATGCGATCAATGCCGGTATCGGCATGGTCACTCAGCATTTCGCCCTGGTGAAACCGATGACGGTGACGGAGAACGTCATCCTCGGAAAGACCGGAGGCGTGGTGCTCGACCTGCAACAGGCTCGGACCCTCGTTGAGGAAGCGGCCGACAGGTTCGGACTGAGCGTGCACCCCGACCGGCGGCTGTCCGACCTGTCGGTTGGGGAGCAACAACGAGTCGAGATTCTGAAGGCGCTGTACCGCGACTGCCGGGTGCTCATCCTCGATGAACCGACAGCCGTTCTCACCCCGCAAGAAGTACGGGCACTGTTCGTCACTCTCGAGCGGCTGCGCGAATCGGGCATGTCCATCGTGTTCATTAGCCACAAGCTCCCGGAGGTCATGGAGCTGACGGATCGGGTAACCATTCTCCGCCACGGCCGTGTCGTCGATTCGGTGACAACCGCCAACATCGACGCAGCCGGCCTGGCATCACGGATGGTGGGTCGGCCCACAGTTGCAGCCCAGAGGGGCTCCGACGCGACCCCAGGCGGTACGGTTCTCGAGATCGATGGCCTCTCGGCCCAGGGGCGGCTCGACTTGCCGGCACTCACCGATGTGAGCTTCGATGTCGCCGCAGGCGAGATCCTGGGAGTTGCCGGCGTCTCCGGAAACGGCCAGACCGAGCTGGCAGAGGTGCTCTCTGGCATGCGCAAACCGAGCTCGGGGTCTATCCGGCTGATCGGCAAAGACATTGCGGGGCTCAGCCCCCGCAATGTCGTAGCGGCAGGCATGGGACGGATCCCGGAGGACCGCCACGAGGCGCTCGTCGGTGACATGTCGGTGGCATACAACCTAGTGCTGGAACACCTCGATGAAGTGGGGACGCGGGCGGTGCTCGATAGGGATGTCATCAGGGCCAATGCGGTCGAGCTGATCGAGCGCTTTGCCATCAAGACGGAGCCGGAAGATCTGGTGCGAACCCTTTCCGGCGGCAACATCCAGAAAGTCCTGCTGGCCCGAGTGCTCGCCCGGGAGCCGAGGGCGCTCATCGTCTCTCAGCCAACCCGAGGTCTCGACATCGGCGCCACGCAATACGTCCGCAAGGAACTATTAGCCCGTCGGGACGACGGTGCCGCCATCGTGTTGATTAGCGAGGATCTAGATGAGTTGCTCGAAGTGTCCGACCGACTCATTGTCCTCTACGACGGTCAGATCGTCGGCGGTTTGGACGCCGCCACCGCAGATCGGGATCACATAGGACTGTTGATGGCCGGCCACACGGAGGTGGTGTGAGATGCACGCGTTGAAGCGAGGTGCGGCGACGACGGGATTCATCCTGCTGGCCACATTCATCATCACTACCCCGTTCATCTTGATGGCTGGGGCTAATCCGTTCTCCGCCTACGGCGAGTTCCTCGTGAAGCCACTGACATCACGGTTCACCCTCCTCGAAGTCCTCGTATCTTCGATACCGTTGATTTTCACCGGTGTGGCGGTCGCTTTCGCCTTCCGTGCCGGCTATTGGAACATTGGTGCCGAAGGACAGCTTCTCATGGGAGCCGTTGCTGCGGCCGGCATCGGGATGTCGGCCGGAGATCTGCCGCGAATAGTTGTGCTACCCATGATCGTTCTTGGCGGTGCCGTTGCCGGAGCGCTGTGGGCGCTAGTGCCCGCCTTACTCCGGGTGAAGCTGGGGATAGATGAGGTAGTGACCACGCTTCTGCTCAATCCGGTGGCCCTGCTGGTTGTCACGGGGCTCCTAAATGGCCCCTGGGGCGACCCCGAAACCGGATTTCCCGAGTCGGAGCGGATCGCCGACTCTGCGCAGTTCCCGACTCTATTGCCCCGCTCGCGCCTGCATCTCGGCTTCCTGATTGGCCTTGCCATCGCCGGGGTTCTGTGGTTCGTCATGTCGCGTACGGTTGGCGGGCTCCGTATTCGCGCCGCCGGGCTGAGCCCGAATGCAGCGCGCTTCGCCGGTATCGACGTCGGTCGCACCCTCCTTGTGGCCGCCCTTATTAGCGGCGCCGTCGCCGGTATCGCCGGGGCGAGCGAGATCAGCGGGATCCAGTACCGCCTTACCACCGGGGTCTCCCCCGGCTTCGGATACACCGGAATCGTCGTGGCAACGCTGGGTGCCCTATCGATGCCGACCGTGGTGCTGGCGGCCCTGCTCTTCGGCGACCTCACCGTGGGTGCCGGAACGGCAGGCCGGGTACTCGGTATCCCTTCCCAACTAGGCGACGTGGTGCAAGCAACGGTGCTTCTGGTCACGGTCGGTGTACTGGCCTATCGCCGGGTTCGGCAACAACACCGTCCCATCGCCGCCACCGGCCAGGAGCCGATTGAGGAAGGTGTGAAGTGACGTTCCTTCTCGAAATCCTCGCCGCCACTTTCCGCAACGCGACACCGCTCGTATTCGGCACCCTCGGAGAAACCTACGCGGAGAAGGCAGGCATCCTCAACCTCGGAATCGAAGGAACCATGTACGCCGGGGCGTTCTTCGGGTTCGCCGCTGCGGCAACCACGGGATCGCTGACGCTGGGCCTCCTCGCCGCTGTGGCTGTCGGGATCGCGGCCGGGGCGCTGATGGCATTCTTTAGTGTCACCCTGGGCACCAGCCAGCACGTTGCCGGAATCGGCATAACCCTGGGGTTGATCGGTCTCTCCGAGTTCATCAACCGGCTGTATCTGAGTGGCAGCGGTGGGCTGCGCCGCATTGAGCCCTACCGGCTTCTCCAACCCTTCGGCTCGGACAACGTCTTTAGCCAATACGGCCTCACGTACGCAGCGTTCCTCGTCATCGCCCCTCTCGGCTGGTGGGTTCTGCGATCGACTTCGTTTGGGCTGGGAATCAGGGCCGTTGGCGAGAACCCGGAAGCAGCCGATGCCGCCGGGCTCTCAGTGGCTGCTCACCGTTATGCGGCTCTCATGATTGGCGGGGCGCTAATGGCCGTCGGCGGTGCGTTTCTAACGCTCGCCACGCTGGGTACCTTCACCCTGGATATCATTGCCGGTCGGGGCTGGGTCTGTATAGCCCTGGTCATCTTCGGGCGATGGAAGGTCTGGAGAGGCATGGCGGGGGCGCTGGTGTTCGCTGCGGTCTTCTCCCTTCAGTTCCGGCTCCGCATCCTGCCGGGCTGGGACGCCGTTCCGTTCGAGTTGCTGCTGGCTCTGCCCTATCTGATAGTTATTGGCGCCCTCGCGGTGTCGGGCCGTAATGTTGCTTACCCGGGCGCCTATCTAAAGCCCTATAGGAGAGAGTGATGAACGACGACGATATCCGTTTTCTCGCGGTTGCACTGGAACAAGCCAAGCTTGGACTTTCCGAAGGGGGCATACCAATCGGAGCTGCTTTGGTTGCCGATGGGAGCGTGCTGGGTGCCGGCCACAACCGAAGAATCCAGCTCGGTTCACCAATCCGGCATGGCGAGACAGATGCCCTCGAGACCGCTGGTCGCCAGCCGGCATCGGTCTATCGCCGCTCGACGATGTACACAACACTGTCACCTTGCGACATGTGCACGGGCGCAATCTTGCTCTACGGAATACCTCGTGTGGTCATCGGGGAGAATCGTACTTTCATGGGTGCAGAAGGCTTGCTGCAAAGCCGCGGTGTCGAAGTCGTCGTAGCCAACGACTCGGAATGCGTCGAATTGATGGAAACGTTCATCTCCGAGAATCCCACGCTGTGGAATGAGGATATCGGAGAGTAGAGGGACCGGCTGTCAACACGCCCGATCGCAGGATTCGACCTCTCGTAGTAACAAGTTGACGACGAATCACTAAGATTCATGTCAACAAGTTTCAGTCACGAGGCTATAGAATCCCAGTCACGAGGCTATAGAATCCAAGGGTTCGAGGAGGTTTGCTTTGGTAATCGCTCATGAGTTCGAGTATCGGCGTCCGACGAGTCTCGAAGAGGCCACCCAGCTCCTTGCGGACCACCCGGGATCGGTCCGGGTTCTCTCCGGTGGTACCGATCTCGTTGCCTGGCTGCGCGATGACGCAGTCGCCCCCGACATGGTCGTCGACATCAAACAGATCCCAGATCTCCACGATCTGAAGCTCGACGGTGACATCCTCCATATCGGCTCGCTGGTGACATTCACCGAACTGATCGAATCGCCTCTCGTTAAGGAACATGCTCCCCTGCTTGCCGAGATGGCAGAGACCGTCGCCTCACCCGGCATACGAAACCGAGCGACCATGGTCGGCAATATCTGCTCAGCGGTCCCATCTTGCGATGCCGGCCCGGTGCTGTTGGCATTCGACACCACTGTCCACGTGACCGGACCCGAAGGCGCACGTAGCATCGACATCAACGACTGGTTCGTGGGCCTACGCCAAACTGCACGCACTGACGATGAGGTCGTCACCCACCTAACCATCAAGCTTCGCCAGCACGGTGGGGTCTATGTGAAGCTCATGCGCTACGCCGGCGAAGACCTGGCGCAGGCGGCAGTCGGCATCGTTGTCTATCCCGACAACGACTTCCGGGTCGCCTTCGGCGCAGTCGCCCCGACCCCGGTCCGGTCGTCGAGAATCGAAACCGCATTGCACGGCAAGACGCTCGATGACGAGCTCGTGGCAAGCGTTGTTGCGATGGTTCCTGAAGAGATCAGCCCCATCACCGATATGAGGGCAACCGCCGAATACCGAACCCACGCCACCAAGGCGATGTTGAAACGCGGTCTGTGGGCGGCGGTC
>JASJHC010000007.1:0-6044 GCA_033791245.1 Acidimicrobiia bacterium
ACCATGATGGCGGTTCTCGCGATGATTGCGGGAGCCTGTGGTGGCGGAGAACTGGAAGCCGCCGCGGAATGTGATGGGGAGATTTCCAGTGGATCTACGGTGACCGTCTGGATGCACGAAGGTTCCGAGTACACCGAAATGAGCGCGGTACTCGAAGGCTTTAATGCAAGCCAGAGCGACATCACCGTTGAGGTTGTCTCGATCCCGGAAGGTGGCTACACAGACAGTCTGAAGGCTGCTGCTGCGGCCAACGATCTTCCAGACGTCATCGAATTTGACGGTCCGGTTCTATACAACTTTGCGTGGGCAGGAAGCGTGCTTTCGATGGAGGGTTGCATCTCCGACGAAGTGCGCGACAACATGCTGCCCTCGCTGATTGCACAGGGAACTTATGCGGGTGACCTATGGGGAATCGGCACGTTCGATTCCGGTCTGGGTCTCTGGGCCTGGGGTTCGGCACTGGCCGAAGTCGGGGCTCGAATCCCGACGGGAGCCGAAGACGCATGGACCGCGGCGGAGTTCGAGACGATCCTGCGTGACCTGCAGGGGGCCGGGTACGAGCACCCGCTGGACATCAAGCCCTGGTACGGATCTCAGGGTGAGTGGTTCGGATACGGATTCGAGCCCATTCTGTGGTCCGGTGGCGCTGCTCTGATCGATCGTGATAACTACGACAAGGCCGATGGTGTCCTCAACAGCGACGAAGCTGTTGCTGCAATGACCACGTTCCAGAACTGGGTCAACGGTGGTCTCATTGATATGCAGGCGGCCGACGACTCGAACTTCCTCGAGAAGCGGTCACCGATCTCGTGGGTCGGGCACTGGATGTTCGGTGCCTACAGCGAGGCGGCGGGCGACGACCTGGTGCTCTTGCCTCTGCCGGACTTCGGCGAAGGCACCCGCACCGGCATGGGATCGTGGGGCTGGGCCATCGCCAATGGAGTCCAAGACGCTGACGCCGCGATGGCCGTCATCGAGTACATGGTTTCCGACGAGGCAGTCCTGGCTGTGACCGGAGCGAATGGCGCGGTGCCCGGCACCAAGACCGCCATTGCCAAGTCACCGAACCATGCTCCCGGCGGGCCGCTCGAGCTCTATGTCGAGCAACTGAACGGTGCCCCGGACATCGCTATGCCTAGGGCCCTGACACCGGCGTACCCGACGCTGACGGCGACGTTCTCGTCACTGCTGGACGACATCATGAACGGCAAGGATGTGAAGACTGCCCTCGACGAGGCAGTAGCGATCATCGACGCCGACATCGAAGCCAACGAAGGATATCCAGACCCGAAGTGATTGAAACGTGAGGAGGGGAGGCTCTCTCTCCCCTCCTCCAACACACAGGCAACTGAGCAGGCTGCCGTGTTCGAAGGCGTCCTGCCGATCTGATCCACGATGAGGAGGGAATCACAGTGACCGCCGCCAGCCCGGGCGCGGAGGAACTGGGCTTGAAAGACAGCAACACAACGCTCACGGCAAAGAAACGAGAGGCCCGGGTCGCCTGGATCTTCAGCACCCCGGCTCTCATCTTGCTAGCTGCCTTCACAGTTCTACCGTTTCTACTTGCGTTTGTTCTTTCATTTACCAATCAACGTCTCATCTCACCGTTGCCAACCCGCTTTGTCGGCATTGACAACTACATCGATACTCTGACCAGCCCGACGTTCTGGAAGGCTTTCTTCAACAACGTCTGGTTTGTCATCGTTGTGGTTCCGTTGCAGACGATGTTCGCCCTGTGGCTGGCAATCCTGGTGAACCGCAAGATCCCAGGGCGGGTCTTCTTCCGCACTGTGTTCTTCCTTCCGGTGGTAACCGTGATGGCCGCGGCGGCGGTTGTCTGGACCTTGCTCTTCAATGCCAACGGACTGATCAGTGCCGTGATGGAGACGGTTACCTTCGGCGCCTTCTCTCCAGACTGGCTCAACGACACCACCTGGGCCCTGCCCGCAGTGATGCTCGTCGGCATCTGGCAAGGCGTCGGATTTCAAATGATTATTCTGCTGGCTGCTCTTCAGGATGTTCCCGAGGTGCTCTATGAGGCTGCCGCCATCGATGGCGCCTCGCGCTGGCAGCAATTCAAGAGCGTGACTCTCCCTGGGATCCGCAACGGACTGATCTTCGTGATCACCGTAACGACGATCTTTGCGTTCCGGCTCTTTGACCAAGTCAACATCATGCCGAGGACTCCCGGCGGTCCGCTTGATTCGACTCGGACCATGATGCTGGAACTCGTGGAAACCGGATATACGAAACAAGCGATCGGTAGGGGCGCCGCCATCGCCATCATCTTCTTCGTGATCGTGCTGGCAATGACACTTGTCCAGCGCCGCTTCATCAGGGAAGAGGGGGAGGTCTCATGAGTACCTCAACGACGACTCAGCAGACTGAGTTCAGGTCGATGGAGAGGAAGCGACGCATCAATCTGATCGTTCAGTACATCCTCATGGTGCTGCTGGCCGCTTTCTTCTTGTTCCCGCTGGTGTTCATGTTCGTCGCTGCTCTGAAGGAGGACTCGAACGTTCTATCCGACAGCGACACTATCAAGGCATTCATCCCTGATCCGTTTGTCGGCATGGACAACTTCCGAAGTGCGGCGGAACGGGCCAGTTTGTGGCGGGTGTTCCTCAACTCAACGATCATCTCCAGCTGCATTGTTGGATTCGGTCTGATGGTGAACAGCCTCTTTGGATACGCCTTGGCTCGGCTGCGGTTCAAGGGCCGCAAGGTCATGATCGCGGTGATTGTCGCACTGATCATTATCCCGTTCGAGGCGCTGGCTGTGCCGCTGTTGTACATCATGGCCGAGCTGGGCTGGCTCGATACCTACCGAGTCCAGATCATCCCGTTTGTGGCCAGCCCGCTGTTCGTCTACCTGTTCTACACGTTCTTCCTGAACGTGCCGGTCTCGCTAGAGGAGGCTGCTCGGGTCGATGGAGCGGGGCCGGTAAAGACGTTCATTGCCGTCGTTGCTCCGCTGGCGAAACCCGCATACGCCACCATGGCAATCCTCGGTTTCCTCTTCTCGTGGGGCCAATACCTATGGCCGTTGATGGTTACCAGAGGGGTCGATGTCCGCCCGCTGCCGGTCGGCATCGGAGTGTTCCAGAACACGCCGCCCGTCCAATGGGGCGACATCATGGCCTACGCCGCGCTCATGACGCTTCCATTGATGATCATCTTCCTGATCTTCCAGCGGCACTTTGTGCAGGGGGTGGCATCTTCAGGGGTCAAGGGATGAGCTCGACGGTCAATAGCGTCCGGGAAGGTGGCTGATGCACATTCTTCAGGTCACCAACCACGGATTGCACGAGTGGGAGATCACGCCGGGGTTGCCTGATACGGGTGGGCAGAACATATACGTGAATCAGATGAGCGCAGCTCTGGTGCGCCTGGGCCATCAGGTAACGATCGTCAATCGTGGTGGGTATCCCCATCCTCGGTCTGGCAAACAGCGCACCGGAAGAGTTCCCGGTCTCGATGGTGGTGGCGAGATCGTTTACCTGACAGATGACGAGAGCGTGTTTGTTCGCAAGGAGGACATGCGGGAAAGGCTCCCCGCGCTCAGCGCCGAGCTGAGTCGTCTCATGGACGAGAAGTCGTTCGACCTCATCATTTCCCACTACTGGGATGGCGGTGTGCTGGCGGCGATGGCCAACCGGCGACAGCTTGAGTCGCTGCCTCACATCTGGGTTCCACACTCGTTGGGGGCGCTGAAGAAGACAAACGTCGATCCTGCGGAGTGGCCCATCCTTCGTATTGATGAGCGCATCAGCGAAGAGCGTGACCTCGTGGGTGTGGTCGACGGTGTTGCTGCTACCTCGGTAGCCATCCGCGATACGCTGCGTACGCACTACGCCCACGACCCCGCGCACTTCCTTCCGCCCGGGATCGACCATGAGAGATACCGGCCGCGCCCTCGAGAGGAATGCGCCGATGTCTGGGAATTCCTTGGAGCGGTGATGGGGCGATCACCCGCCGATCTCGAACACCGCCCGCTGGTTGTCGAGGTAAGCCGCACTGACCTGACCAAGCGCAAGGACGTGTTGCTCCGTGCGTTTGCGCTGGCGCGAGAGATCGTCCCCGACGCGATGCTGGCGGTGACCATCGATCAAAGTGACGAGGTGCTCTACGACAAGCTGCTGTCAATGATCCACGACTTAGGCCTTGACGATCATGTGGCTGTTCTGGGTTCGGTCTGGGACAAGCTCCCGTGTCTCTATGCGTCCTGCGATGTCTATTGCACTCCATCGGTGATGGAAGGGTTCGGGATGAGTGCTCAGGAGGCCGCCGCCAGCCGGGTTCCGGTGGTGGCATCGGATCTGGTTCCTTTTGCGACCGAGTTCCTTATCGGTGACTCTCCTGTGCCTTTGGACGTTCCCGACGGTGAGCCGATCCTCGTTGGCGACGGCGCGATCGTGGTCGAGGCGGATTCGGTACCGGGCTTCGCCCAAGCGCTGATGGTTCTGCTCACCGACGCCGGGTTGCGTCGTCGCCTAGGAGATCAGGCGCTGGCGATTACGGTGCCCGCATTCGGATGGGATCGGCTTCTGGCCACGTTTCTCGACTCAATCGCACCCGAGTTGCGAGGATCACATGGCTGATGGTCTCGGCGGTTTGCTGCAATCGACATGGAAGAAACAATTGGCGACCGGATTCATCCTTGGTGATCCGTCTCAGCCGGTTGAGATCCGAATCGCACCGGACCCCATCACTGGTGTCGACTTCAGGTTCCGCTGGCTGCCGCACCGGGAACTCCGCATCGATCCCGCCGAGCTGGAACGGCGCGGGATCCTTCACCCGGATTGCTTCACGGCGGATCTGTATCGGGATCCTCGTGATGACTCCGGTCGCCACTGCTTCCTCTGCCCAAGCAATGTCGCCGTCTGTCATCCAACGGAGATCCTGGTTCCGATAGTGGCCGGGCACAAGCAGTGGCTGGCTGGTGCGAATTTCGCCTGGCTCGCCTCGGATCACTTCACAGTGATTACAGAGCTGCATGAAGACCAGATCTACTCATTGTCGGTGTTGCAGGCCATGTTGGACATAGGCGAGCAGACCGATGGTGTCTTCCGCGTTGTATTCAACGGTGCGGGTGCGGGCGCCACCATCCCCTGGCACTTGCACCTTCACATTTCGAGTGACGCAATGCCCGTCGAGTCGCTGCGTCCTGGCGCGGAGGAGGACTACCCAACCCCGGTTGCGGTGTTCTCCTTGGCGACGGCGAGCGTGACCGAGATCGATTTACATATCTCGGACTGGATAGAGCGTGATCCAGAGCACCACCGGGTCAACCTGTTGGTGGCGATGGCGGACAAGATCCCGAAGGTGTTTGTGTTCCTCCGCGACACCCGGTTTACCGTCGCCACCAACAAGGGTCTGATGGGTGGCTGGGAGGTCGCAGGCGACTTCGCATACAGCGAGCCTGGAATGAGGGCGGAGTTCGAAACCGCATCGCTCGGAACAGTGACCGAAGCGCTCGGCCAGATCCGTCCGCAGGCTTTACGCGAGCGGTGATCGTGCCACTGGGTGGGCTGATCAACTGACGAAGATTGTTCGGCGGATGTCGCGGCGCAATCTTCGTTCCCGGGGTATCGTGCGTTGAGGCTACTTGGAGTCTGTCATGCGGCTGTTGGTGGCGTATGGGTCAAAGATGGGCGGCACGAAGGGTCTGGCTGAGATGCTCGGCGCGGATCTTGCCGCCCTCGGATATGAGGTCGACGTCCTCGCGGCGAAAGACGTCACCGATGTCCGTCCGTACGATGCCGTCGTCGTGGGTGGTGCTCTGTACTACTTCGTTTCGTGGCACAAGGACGCCCGATCGCTCATCAAACGCCACTTGGCCGAGCTGCGGCAACGTCCGGTCTGGCTGTTCAGCAGCGGACCCCTCGATGATTCCGCATTGGAGAAGGACATCCCGCCCATCAAGTCTGTCGGCAAGCTCATGGATCGGATCGGTGGGCGCGGTCACATCACGTTCGGCGGGCGTCTAGAAGAAGAGAACGGAAGCCTCTCCGTTGGTGACTGGCGGAACCCGGAGCAGGTAC
>JASJHC010000008.1:0-9843 GCA_033791245.1 Acidimicrobiia bacterium
AGCTCCTTCCGAGACGCAAGATTAGGTATGTCTTGACCCTCATCCAAAGCCATTTTGAGTCTGGCGTCCCTGGGCGCCGTATTCGGCGCCTCAGGACGCCAGACTCATCTTCATCGCGCGCTAGCCGCGCCAGAGAGCCAAGACCCCGTCGGCGACGAGCTGTACTGCTAGCGCGGCGAGGATGATCCCGAAGACACGGGTGATGACGTTGATACCGGTGCGGCCCAACACCCTGATCACGCCCGATGCCAGCCGTAGCGCCAGCCACGCCGTGAACAGCACCAGCACGATGCTGCCAAACAGAACGCCCAGGTACTCAGCACGGCCATCAGCCCTGGCTACAAATACAAGAACTGTGGCAAATGCCCCTGGTCCGGCAAGCAACGGGATCGCCAAGGGGAACACGGTGACGTCCTCTGCATCCTCAGCTTCGTCTCGCTCTGCCTCGGTGGTGCGTTCCCGATGCGCCAAGATCATGTCAAACGCCAGCTTGAACAGCAGCACTCCCCCAGCAATACGAAGAGCATCGATGCTCACCCCGAGGTAGCCGAGCAACGGTCTGCCGCCAAGACCAAACAGAACGATGATTAGTCCTGCAAGCAGAACGGCATTCCGTGCGATGCGGTTGCGGTCGCGTTCGGACCGATCCGCGGTGATACCGAGGAACAGGGGGGCAAGCCCCACGGGATCCACGATCACGAGGAATGAAAGAAACGAAGCGACGGCAAACTCAAACATGACGGCGGGACAGTAACTGATTCCACAGGACCCGAATTCGCTGAAACTGGCCGCAGCAGGCTGAGTTGAGTGTCTGGCGTCCGTGGGCGCTGTATACAGCGGCCACGGACGCCAGACGCGTTCGCAACGGTCATGGTCACGCCTACTTGATGAGCGGGTCGGGAGTCACCTTGACTATGCGTTCAATGGTTCCGTAGATGCGCTCGGATAGACCACGCTCCTCCGGCTCCAGCAGATTCGCCATCACTTTCAGCGCCCACTCCATAAGCGGACGCGACCGCATCCCCAGATAGGTGAACGTCTTCATCATGGCCGGCTGTCCGATCACCATTACAAAGCGGCGGGCGACTCGTTGGTAGTCGGCGAAGATGTCGTCGAGCTCTTGGGAGTACCCCTGCAAAACAGCAGGGTTGCCGGTGGCGATAGCGTCGGCGATATAGCCCGCAGCAATACGTCCCGTCTCATACGCGTAATCAATGCCCTCGCCATTGAACGGGTTCACGGCGCCGATGGCGTCACCGATTGCCACCCAATTGCGACCAAAGCGGGGACCGACCGACAAAGCCATCGGCAGCTTGCCCCCGATCGGCTGACGCACCATCGAAGTATCGGTGAGGCCCCAGTGGTCACCAAGAGACTCCACATAGGCATCCAACAGGTGAGAAGTGTTGAGACCCTTCCATCCCTTGAATGAAGACACCACCCCGGCCCCGATGTTGATCTCTCCATCGCCAAGGGGGAAAACCCAGCCGTAGCCCGGCATCGACTTGCCCTCACGGTCCCGGATGTCCAGCTGGCTTTCGAGATACCCGTCGTCGGAATTGGGTGACTCCCAATAGCCACGGACTGCAAGACCGAACGGGTAGTCCTTGCGCCGCTCCATCCCCAGCTTGCGTCCGAAGCGTGAGAGCGAGCCGTCGGCAATCACCACGTACTTTGGATTGACCGTCTCGTCATCTTCACCTTTGCGGCGAAGGGTGACCGAGGTGAGATCACCTGCCTCGACCACTGGGACCGCTTCGGCGCCAGTGACGACGACTGCGCCTTGCTTCTCGGCGAGCGCCGCAACCTGCATGTCGAGATCGGCGCGGCGCACCACAGCACCCCAGTTGGGGTAGATCGAATGCTCCGGCCACGGCATCTCGAGACGAACATCACCGGTGTAGGCCCGCAAACCCACAATGCGGTGGTGCCCCTCGAAGTCGAACCCCATATCGACTAGCTGCTTGATCGCCCGCGGCGTCAGGCCATCGCCGCAAGCCTTCTCCCGCGGGTACTCCTTCTTCTCCACGAGAAGAACGGAGAGCCCACGCTGGGCCAGCCAATAGCCAGCGGCTGCCCCACCAGGGCCACCACCAACAACAAGTACATCAGGATTCACCATGAAGGTTCGAGGCTAGCGCTGGCCTTGGATCTACTGGACGAAGTAGAGCATCAGCATCTCGGCGATCAGCGCCGGCTTGTCCTCGCCCTCGATGTCGACGGTAACGGCTTGCTTGACCAACCACTGACCGGGTCGCTTCTCATCGGCGGCAGCCAAGGTGGTTCGGGCCCGAACCCGTGAACCCACCTTGACCGGCTGCAAGAAGCGAACCTTGTCGCTCCCGGAGTTGATGGCCATAAGGGTTCCCTCGATCTGCGGTGACGCGGTTTCGAGGAAGAACGGTAGGAGCGACAGCGTCAGGAACCCATGAGCGATAGTCCCACCAAACGGAGTGGCCGCCGCCTTCTCAGGATCGACGTGGATGAATTGATGATCAAGAGTCGCATCGGCGAATGCGTTCACCCGGTCCTGGTCGATCTGTAGCCAGTCGGTAACCCCAAGTTCGGTGCCAATCAGCGATGACAGCTCGGCGACGGGGATTTCAGCAGACATCTGGGGCCTCCTTAAAGACAGCCCTGTAGTGTCGCAGATTTGCTGACACAGCGACGGAAGACCCGCTGCTGGCGAGTGCTCCCTGGAGCTCTAGCCCTCGGCTGCTTCGACAAGACCACAGGTGGCTTCCGCCTCGGTGATGTCTTGCCCACCAAATGCAACGCGTTCATAGAGAGCCACTGCGGCGATCTCCTGTTCGCTGAGCGTACCTTCGTAGCCGGCCATATTCACACCCGTTCCACCAACAGGCTTGTTGGTGTCTCCGTAGGTGACGTCAGGCCAGTTTGCAGATCCCAAAGTGACCCAGCTGACGTGGTCCTCGCAAGCAGAGAATGTCTGCAGCACGGCACCACCGAGGAACGAAGGACCAACGCCGCCGCCACCGTCGTCGCCGTGGCAAGCCGCACAATTGAGGTCGTAGATAGACCCGCCGAGACTGAAGAAGGGGCTGGCATCGCCGCCGCAACTCTGCGCCTCACCATTGATGGGGTTGATGGCAAGTTGCCCTGAGGTTCCACAATCCGGCCCGTTTGGGGCCAGGCCGGCATACAACAAGGCAATCATCGGGATGATGATGAAAGACGCCGCCAGCCAGCGGGGGAAACCGGCAAAGACCGGCTGCGGTTCTTCTTCCTCGACCGGCGCTTCGTCAGCACCTGCGTCCGGAACGGATGGCGCCGCGGTGGACGTCGGAGCTCCGGTCCCGGCTGCGTCCGCAACGGACGACGCTGCGTCCGCAACGGACGGGACCGGAGCCGCAGACGCTCCTCCAGCAGGGCTCAGGCCCATCTCCACTAGAACTTCATCGAGGGGTCGACCTTCCCGCTTTGCCTTGGCAGCAGCGGAACGGCGCACCAGGGCTTCCGGTAGCTTGCCCGCGCCCGTGTCACTCGACGGTGCCGGGGCTGGCTCAGCCGGCACCGCAGGGGTGGGGTCAGCCGGCGCCGCAGGGGTGGGGTCAGCCGCAGCAGTCGGCGCGGGTGTTTCGCCGCCACCCCAACCCGACACCAATGCCTCTGCATCGATACCCAATACGGTCGCCCGCGCCCTGGCAGCTCTCTCAAGCAACTCCGCAGGTACCCCGGTGTCGGCCGCGATCTGGTTCAGGATTTCTTGCATTACTTCAACCCGTTCACGTATGCGACCAGCACCTCGAGATCGGCCGCTGACAAGTAGTCGTACGACGGCATCGTTGACCACGGCCGTTCCTCACGCGGATCCTTCAAATGATCGACGGTCGTTCCACCGCGGTCGGCAACGTGCATGAGATCCGGCCCCATGCGCGCCACCCCGAGCAGCACCGGCTCCTCATGGGCGTAGTCACCCGATACTGAGACCGCTCCCAGACCCAGGTCCGTGACGATGGGCCGAACTGACTGAGTGTGGCAGTAGACACACCCTTCGCTTATGTAGATGTCACGGCCCGCTGCGGAGTCGCTGTCGTCGACATAAAGACGAGATTCATCGGCGAGGATTGAAGGTGTCGCCGACTCCGCTTCCAACGCCGGTAGAAAGACAACAAGGGTGAACACGCCGATGCCGGCGGCAAGCGCAATTGACCCCACGCGGCGCCATGTCGGCTCAGAACCAGGATTCAGAGCAAGCTCATCGTTGACCTCTTGGCCTCCGGCATCCAGCTGTGGATCGGCGGTGAGCACCGAGTCACGATCCGGCTCAAGGAACCAAGCGACAGTTGCATAGGCGAACAACAGGGCTTGCCCAAGAGCGAAGATGACCAAGCCAACGATGCGGGCGATTGCAAACCCAAAGTTCCACATGGCATCCGCAGTCGACTCAAACCCATCTCCGACAGCGACCGCTCCTCCTGCTTCGCCACCGGCCCACGTGAAGCCGGTAACAACACCACCGAGCAACATCGCAAAGACGGCGATGGCAAGGCCCGCGAGCGTCAGCCAGCCGTGCCACTTCTGCACGCGACGGGCATCGGCCGTGACCATTGCGGGGGCAACGTGATAGACGTACGCAAACAACCATGAGCTGAAGGCACCGAGAATGGCCAGGATCTCAACGCCATAGACCCAGTCCGTGTAACCGACGACTCCGCCAGACGCCCGCAACGCCTGCATCAAGTTCAAGACTGGAACAGCCGCAAACAAACCAAGCCCCAGGTAGACAAGGTTCAGCGAGTAGCGATCCTTGTCAGATACGCCTGCCGTGCGGCCCCGCAGGAAGGTGGTGATATCGACGATGATCGTCGCTACCGGAAGCAGCAACGCCAATGAGAACATGACTCCAATGGTCTCGAGCCAGTCGGGGATGGCGGTAAACGTCAGCTCGGCCGATCCGGTGAAGGCCCATGCAATACCGAGACCCCAGAATCCAACCACTGACATACGAGTCGCCTTGAATTCGGTCAATCCAACGAGGCGGGGAACCAGAAAGTACAAGATACCGACGCTGGCTGTAGCAGCCCACAAGCCGATGATCCCGGCCTTGTAGAACCCAGCGAGGATCGCTGAGTTGATCCCATGCAGCACCGGCGGCTGTGAGTAGAAGATCGTCGCCAACAGCGAAAGCATGTTGAGATTGCCGATGACATGCAGCCCGACCAGCCACAAAACAGCAGCGAGGATGAACCATTCTGCAGGGCTTCTGTCTCGGCTGGTGCGCCTGGAAATGGTTCGAGCGATCGAGTGCGACATCGCCACCATTCCGAGCAACACGATCAGATCGGCAACCGGCGGTGCCTCCAGGTAGCGGGCGCCCTCGGTTTGTCCAAAGAGTATGGCGAGACCGCCCACTGCGTACCCAACCGACATGAGGACGAATCCGATCCTCGCGATCATCGGGTCCGTGAGTTTGACCCCAACCAGACGGGGAACTGCGTAGTAAAACGCTCCGATCAGCCCAAGCGTCAGCCACCCGTACAAGAGGAAGTGGATGGCGGCGGGGCGAAGACGGCCGTACGACAGGGCGCCTGACCCGCTGAGCAACTCCGGTGCCGCATACTGGACGCTGGCCACGGCCAACATCAGCACCCCAACAATCAGGAATCCGAGAGAGGCCGCAAGATGGTGGCGGGCCACGCTCTGTGACGAAGCGGCAGGCGTCGCAAGCTCCGTCTGATTTTCGTGTGCAACGTCGGCAGTCACCCTTGCCTCGTCCCTTCCTTGCTGGAATACCCGGATTGTCCGTCGCGGACTTCGGCAGAATAGCTCGCACCAATCAAGAATCCCGAAATCGGCACGGGTGTTCGACCTCCCCAATCAGCCAGACCAAACCACTGAATGTGCGGCACTGTAACCAGCCTTGTCGCAGGATGGGAAAGCCCGGGCAATTCCGATCGGATATCTCGTTGGAGCAACCCCGCTGGACCCGGTGGGCGATGCCGAGATGATGACACTATGGTTGCGCACGTTGGCGAACGGATGACCACTCTTGGCACCAAAAAGAAGGCTTAGAATGGCGCCACCTGAGGGAGAGACGAGTCAGGACCACGATGGCTGAAGAGCGAGACAGAAACATCATTCTGGGCGTCACCGCCGTCGTCATCGGTTTGGCCCTTGCGATCGCCGGGGCTCTGTGGGCTCACTTCACCGGCCTGTCAGCAGTCGACAACGTTGGCCGAGATCTCTACACACATATTCCGCGTGGCTGGGTCTGGGTTCTCCTTGGCCAACTCGTTTCACTCGGTGGTGTCTTCCTCGCCATGGGTGGTGTGGTGCTCGCCTACCTCTACGAAAAGCCAGTGACCTGGGCCCGGGCCTCGGTCGGTGCTGGACTGTTCACCGCACTCATGATCATCCTTTTTGGCATCATCCCCAACGAATGGCTGACCTATAGCCAAGCTGTTTGGGAATGGACCGACCAAAAGATTTGGGTCAAGATCCCGACGAGTCTCCTCGGCGGCAACGAGGTCAACCTGTCGGCAGCAGTCGTCAAGGACGTCATCGCTGCCACCTACTCCATGGTTGCTATCGGCGGGGTTGTGGTCGCCATGATCGCCTGGCAAAAGCGCGACGAGATCCGAGCCAAGCGAGAAAAGTCAAAGGGTGCAGCGCAGAACGTTTCTGCATACGGTCGGCCGCTGCGGAAGGTCGAGAGGTAACCCTGAATGGCAAACGAGGCCTGGACCGAACTAATCGATACCCGCGAGGACTACCAACTCGCCGTTGTCGACGGGTCCTATCTGGCTGCCGCCGTTAAGCCGAAGCAGTTCCTCCACATCAACGAGTCTGAGTGCATTCTCTGTGAAGGATGCGTCGACATCTGCCCATGGAAGTGCATTCACTACCTCTCTATGGACGCAATTGCAGAAGCGAGCAACGTTGCTGATCCGGGAGAACAGCCTGAAAACGGTGGCTTCTTTGTCGTTGACGAAGACGCTTGTACTCGGTGCGCGCTCTGCATAGATCGCTGTCCGACGGGTGTCATTTCGCTCGGCAAATTTGCCGGATCGGTCGCAGACGAGCACGCTGACTTTTCATCCAAGCCCTGGGAGTACGACACTGGCGCCCGGGATTGGAAGAACGGCTACATGTACGGAATCCGCTGGTAGCGGTTGGAAGACTGAGGAGAACAGGTGGCAAACGGAAACGGAAGGGTCGGGCTCAAAGAACGCCTATCCCAAGCCGGCGATCATATTCGCACCAGCCAGGTCTGGGCGAGCATCTTCCGTCCAGGATCCCCGTTCCGGCACGGCTATACCGACTCGCCCCGCAACCGGTCGTACGTAATCATGAACAACGTTCTCTATCACCTTCATCCGGTGAAGGTGAAGAGACATGCGGTTCGCCTCTCGTACACGTTGTGCCTCGGCGGACTCAGCTTTTTCCTGTTCATTCTGCTGACCATCACCGGCATATTCTTGATGTTCTATTACCGACCGACTTCGCCACAGGCGTATCTGGACATCCAGGCGCTGTCGACCGATGTCGCCTTCGGCCAGCTGGTCCGCAACATGCATCGATGGGGTGCGCACCTAATGGTGCTGACCGTGTTCCTGCACATGGCCCGGGTCTTCTACCACGGCGCCTACAAGCCGCCCCGGGAGTTCAACTGGGTGGTCGGCATTGTGCTGTTGGTGCTAACGCTGCTGCTCTCGTTCACCGGGTACCTTCTCCCTTGGGATCAGCTGGCTCTCTGGGCAGTCACAGTCGGAAGCAACATGGGAGCCTATGCCCCGGTCATCGGTGACCAAGTGTCCTTTGGCCTGATCGGAGGTGTCCAGATCACCCCGGACACCTTGCTCCGGTGGTACGTCTTACATGTCCTGTTCTTGCCGTTCATCATTGTCATCTTCATGGCCGTCCACTTCTGGCGGGTCCGCAAGGACGGCGGAATCTCGGGGCCGCTCTAATGGCTGGACTACCCGAGCAC
Organism: Acidimicrobiia bacterium; assembly: GCA_033791245.1. GTDB lineage: Bacteria > Actinomycetota > Acidimicrobiia > Spongiisociales > UBA5794 > JAAETI01. The sequence continues at coordinate 7,955 of JASJHC010000008.1, forward strand.
CTGCTGCGTCGCTCCGCCGAGGCCCGAGCCAAGGCTGAAGGACGTGACGTCGAAGAGATCCTTGCCGAAATGAAAGGCGAGGCACCCGCCGCTTCCTCTGCCGAAACGCCGGCTGCAGCTCCTGTCGCCAGCGAGACCCCCACCCCAGTCGCCGCATCAGGGCCGGGTCGAGACCTGGCCGCAGAGTCGGCGGCCACCGGTGTCCCTGTCGAGCTGCTGGAACGGGGCATGGAAGCTCGGGCGAAACTGGCTGGCACGCCAGCTCCTGCGGCCGCGGCTCCAACTCCACCCGCTGCAGCCTCGGCAACTCCGGCGATCACGACCGAGCCCCCCGCGGCGCCAGCCCCAGCTGCAGCAAGCTCCGGAGGCGGACGGGATCTGGCCGCAGAGTCGGCAGCCACCGGGGTCCCCGTCGAGCTGCTGAAACGGGGAATGGAAGGACGAGCCCGCAGAGAGGACAAACCGGTCCCAGCAATGGCTGGTGCTCCTGCTGCTGCCCCTGCCGCAGCCGTCGCAGCAGCAACAACAACAGCGCCCGCGGCGGCTCCTGCCGCCCCGCCTGCCATCCCAGAAGGGGTCACGACACAACGGCTGCTGACAGTCGTCAAGGCCGGGGCCATCCAACAGGTCAAGAGCTCACCGACGGACAAGGTCAACGTCTGGCCTCACCTGCTGGCGATCGAGTTTGTGGCACTAATGGTCGTGCTCGCAGGACTCATCATCTTCTCTGTGTTTGTGGATGCACCACTCCTGGAGTTCGCCAACTTCAACGAGCAGCCCAACCCGTCGAAGGCGCCCTGGTACTTCCTCGGTCTCCAGGAGTTGCTGTCCTACTTCGATCCGCAGGTTGCCGGTGTCATCATCCCGACCTTCGGGCTTATCGCTCTTGCCGCCATCCCCTACGTTGACAAAAACCCGGCAGTCCGGCCATCGGATCGCAAACTTGCGATCATGATCTTCAGCTTCTTCCTCTTCGGCGCAGCAATATTGACAACATACGGTTCCTTCTTCCGGGGCCCGGGATTCAACTTCTCGTTCCCTTGGGTTGACGGAATCTTCTTCGACTTCTGATGCAAAAGGATCAGGCCACACAATGAGTGCCACAGCAATATTCATCACAGCCCTCATCGGGGTCGGCGTAGTCGTCGCCGCCGGCGTGTTTGCGGTTGCATGGAAACGCGGTCCCGCCGCCAGCCCAATCGTCGGGGAATTCGATCCCGCCGCAGCCAAACGCGACATGGCTAGCCAACGCCAACCAGAACCAGCGTTGGCTGGCGCGGTCGAGGTCGAGGTAGCGACGCCAGCTGTCCACGAACCAATCACAATTGCCGATGAACGGCTACCGATATCCGCGGCCGACCTTGGGGTTACTCGACGTAAGTTCCTCAACCGCGCTCTCCTCGGGGTCTTTGGAGTCGGTTTTATTGCGCCCATGGGCATCAGCATGCTGGCTTTCTTCTGGCCCAAGCTGAAAGGTGGGTTCGGCAGCAAGATCAACATCGGGCCAATCTCCGATCTGCGCTCGAAAGTGATTCCTGGTGATGGGACCATCCAGCCCCTGTTTGTTGCGGAGGCCCAATCGTGGTTGGTTCCCATGGAGTCGTCGTTGATCCCGGGAAGCTCGTTTGAGGGGCTGCCCGTCGTTGCAGGCGGCGACGCCGGTGACACCGGCCTGATGGCGTTGTGGCAGAAGTGTGTCCACCTCGGATGCCGTGTCCCGGAATGCTCGTCGTCCCAAGGATTCGAGTGCCCCTGCCATGGCTCGAAGTACAACTTCCACGGCGAGTACGACAGTGGCCCAGCTCCTCGCAACCTCGACAGGTTTGCTCTTGAGATTGACGGTCAGGGCAACCTTATCGTCGACACCGGGAATGTCCTCGAGACTTCAC
>JASJHC010000009.1:0-4272 GCA_033791245.1 Acidimicrobiia bacterium
CTCGCGCCGCGGCGCTCCCGCTACCGATGGCCACTCCGATGTCTGCATCCTTGAGCGCCAGCACGTCATTGACGCCATCACCGGTCATGGCGACCACATGGCCCCGCGATTGGAGCGCTTGGACCATGGCTCGTTTCTGATGCGGAGTGACCCGACCAAAGACGGTGCCCCGCTCGACAGCGTCGGCGAAGGCCTCCGGGTCCTGGGGGAGGCGGCGGGCATCGATGGCATGTGCTGATCCGGGTACACCGGCTTCCCTGGCAATAGCGGCAACGGTCTCCGGATGATCTCCCGAGATGACTTTCGCTCGCACCCCCTGAGCGGCGAAATAGCGCAGGGTTGCGGCCGCATCCTCGCGGATGACGTCACCAAGGGTGATCAGCGCCACCGCCCGCAATTGTTGGGGCAGAGTGTCGCGGCTGAGCGGGGCGTCCGTTTTTGCCAACAGCACGACCCGGTTGCCATCTTGTGCAAGGGATTCCGCTTGCGCTGCTACTCGACTGTTGTGCGGGAGCACTATCTCAGGTGCGCCAAGGACCCAGGTGCCTTCCTCGCCAAACGACGCGGCGCTCCACTTGCGTGCCGACGAGAAGGGGACAGAACCGTTAGATATCCAGGTGCCGGCATCACTGAAGCGATCGGCGATTGCCTGGAGTGTGGCGTTTGGTTCTGGCTCAGCCGCAATGAGGGAGGCTAAGGCTGCTGCGGGATCAACATCTGTGAGGGGTATCAGTTCCCGTACCGACAGGGTGCCCTTGGTCAGCGTCCCTGTCTTGTCGAAACACACTGTGTCGACCCTGGCCAGCCCCTCGATCGCCGGCAGTTCCTGCACCAATACGTTACGTCTGCCGAGCCGAACCACCCCGACGGCAAAGGCAAGCGAGGTGAGCAGCACCAGTCCTTGAGGGATCATTCCGACCGCACCGGCTACACCGGAGCTGAGCGCTTCCTTCCAGTCGGCGCCAAGACGGGTCTGGCTCCACAGCAACAGAATGATCATCGGGCCGACGATCCATGACACGCCACCAATGATCCAGTTCACGCCGTCACGCAGCTCCGAGTTCACCAGTGTGAACTTCTTGGCTTCTCTGGCGAGAGTGGCGGCATAGGCTTCCTCGCCGACACGGCGTGCTTGGAACCAGCCGCTTCCGGCGACCACGAAAGAGCCGGACAGGCACATGTCGTCGACGTCCTTGACCACTGGATCGGACTCACCGGTCAACAGCGATTCGTCGATCTCCAACCCACGCGCTCGGAAAACCGGCCCATCGACGGGCACCTGGTCACCGGTTGCCAGAGCGATTAGGTCGTCTTTGACGATCTGCTCGACGGGGATCTCCACCTGGGTGCCGTCACGAAGAACGCTCGCCAGAGGAGCAGTGAGCAGGGCGAGACGGTCGAGCGTCTTCTTGGCGCGTAGCTCCTGGATGATCCCGATGGCGGCGTTGGAAACCAGAACGATTCCGAATAGGCCGTCTTTCGGTTGCTGGACGACCACCAAGATGATCACCAGGAGAATGGCAAGCAGGATGTTGAATCGGGTGACAACATTGGCCCTGATGATGTCGGCGGTGGTTCGGCTCGCCGTCTCGACGACGACGTTAACTTGGCCCGCGGCGACACGTTCGGAGACCTGAGCCGCGCTGAGTCCTTGCGGGCTGGGGGCGACGTGCTGGGTGTCCGATGTCATAGCGAGAGACTACCTCCAATGGGCTATCGCATAGCCAGTTGGGGAGTGCCCGATCACCATCAAAATCTGGTGTTTACGGACAGTGGTAGATGAACTACAATGCTGTAACTTCCCGAATTACATTGTTGTAACTTCTGCAATGCGCTGGACCAGGAGTAAAAAGGGGCAGCCACTATGGCTATGGCGGTACAAGTCAGTTTGATAGGAACCGATCGAGTAGTCGATCGGGCTTTGGCGGTTTTCGGTGCACATCTCGAGCGGGCGATTCATGTGCCGCTTGGCGATATGGTCGACAGGGAGATGGCTATTGATGTGGCACGGCTTTCGGTCGTGGCCGCCGGTGATAGTCGTACCGCGGAGATCATGGTCGACGAGACAGTTCTATGCGCTCAGGTGATACCGGCGATTTGGTCGCTGGCCGACCAGGGGTGGAATGCGACCGTAGTGATCGCTGCTCCTCGGATGGGTGAGGCCCATGCGGCGCTGCGTGGCATCCCGTGTCGACTCCAAGCGTGGTGGGAAGACACATCCGGTATCTCGTTCGGAGCCTTCGAACGTCCATAGCGTCTTGCTCAGGACCGGATCGAGATGGTCATGGAATCTGACACCGCTAGCCTGGCCTTACTGATGCCTGTTCCCCTGCACACCCAAACCGTTATTGCGTTTATCTGGGACTTCGACCGAACGTTGATCCCCGACAACATGCAGTGGCCGATTTTCGAGGAATACGACGTTGACGAAGCAACCTTCTGGCGTGAGGTCGACGGGCTCATCGACTATCACAAGGCAAACGGCGAGATCATGGGACGGGGCATTGGCTACCTGATCCACATCTTGAGCTATGTCGAGGCGGGGGTCTTCAAAGGTCTCAACAATGCGAAGCTCAGAGAACTCGGCGCCAAGCTTGAGTTTTGTCCCGGTATCCCCGAGTTCTTTCAAGAGTCTCGCCAGCACGTGCTGGATGTACCCGACTTCGCCAAGGAAGACATAACGGTCGAGCACTTTGTGGTCTCCACCGGAATCAGACCGATGATCGAAGGATCGGCGATCGCTCCCTTTGTGGACGGTATCTGGGCGAACAGCTTTGTTGAACAAACAGCCGCAGCCGGTTTTCTCGAGCAGTTGCCGGTCTCAGGCAAGACCGGGCCGATCAAATACCTCTCCGACTACATCGGTCATACCTCTAAGACGAGGGCCCTGTTTGAGATAAACAAAGGGGTCAATGTCAATCCCACCGTCGATGTGAACGCCCGCATGTCGGAATCGCAGCGGCGTGTCCCATTGCGCAACATGGTGTACATCGCCGACGGGCCTAGTGACGTCCCGATGTTCTCGATCCTCAACAAGGCCGGCGGCAAAACGCTCGGTGTCTACAACCTCGAACCCCGCAACAACCACAGGCAGGTCAAGCAGCTGCAAGAGCAGGGCCGGATTCAGGGTATGGCCGAGGCCGACTACCGCCCCGGCAAGGCCGCGCACCTGTGGCTGATGGACAGCCTTGATCAGATCGCATATGAGATAGTCGAGAATCGGAGAGAGGCACTGGCGGCGATCGAGAACCCTCCAGGCCATGTGTAACAGCCAAAGGGGCATTGATGAGCATCGAGCGTGTTGGTGTTGTCGGCGGGGGACAGATGGGCGCTGGCATTGCCGAAGTGTGTGCCAAAGCCGGTGTCGATGTCATCGTCCATGAGATCAGTGATGATCTAGCAGCCGCAAGCCGGGCCCGGGTCGAAAAATCCCTGGCCAAAGCTGTCGATCGGGGCAAGCTCGAGGCCGACGCCAGAGATACCGCGATCGGTCGCATGAGGTTCGAATCCGATCTCTCTCTTATGAAGGATCGTCAGCTAGTCATCGAAGCAATAGTCGAGAACGAAGCGATCAAGGCCGAGCTGTTCGGTCGACTCGATGAAATTGTCTCCGATCCAACAGCCATCCTTGCCTCCAACACATCCTCGATCCCGGTCACCCGCATCGGCCAGGCAACCAGCCGTCCCGGCTCCGTTGTCGGGATGCATTTCTTCAACCCGGCAACAGTGATGCCGCTGGTAGAGATCGTCCACAGTGTCACTACAACCGATGACACTGCCGAACGAGCTGCCGGTTTTGCCGCGAACACGCTTGGCAAGGTTGTCGTTCACACGAAGGATCGTGCCGGTTTCATCGTCAACATGCTGTTGTGCCCATACATCTTCGATGCAATCCGGATGTATGAGTCGGGCTTTGCCACAAGAGAAGACATCGACGCTGCCATGGTCAACGGCGCCAGCTACCCGATGGGCCCGCTCGCCCTGGCAGACCTGATCGGAAACGACACGATGCTTGCGGTAGCCGAGTCACTGCAGGCCGAATACGGTGAGGCTCGTTACGCCGCACCGCCGCTTCTGAAACGAATGGTCGAAGCAGGAATGCTCGGCCGCAAAACCGGCAAAGGCTTCTACAACTACGGATGAAGATATGCCCTGAAGGCATATCTTCATCTTGCGAGTTCCCCAAAACCGGAACTCGTGGATGGTGACCGTCGCAGCCCCTATGCGAGTGGGAACTCACTGCGTGAGTTCCTTGGGATTTCGGCTGCGCCG
>JASJHC010000010.1:0-5004 GCA_033791245.1 Acidimicrobiia bacterium
GATCAGATTGGCCCATTTGCTCGCACGGTCGGTGACGCAGCAACGATGCTCGAAGCGGTAGCGGGCTTCGATATTCGGGACGCGACCAGCTACCGAGGCGATACGCCAGATATCTCCGGACAGCTCGACGCCGGCGTCGCCGGTATGAAGATCGGCATTGTCACTGAGTTGTCGGGTGACGGCATAGACCCGCAGGTGGATGCGGCGTGCGTCAAGATGTACAACGCCCTGGCCGACGCTGGCGCCGAGGTCACCGAGGTGTCTTTGCCGGCAAGCGAGTATGCCTTGTCAGCGTATTACCTGATCGCCCCCGCAGAAGCCTCAGCCAACTTGGCAAGGTTCGACGGGGTTCGCTACGGGCTCAGAGTCGATGGGGAAACCACCGAGGAGATGATGGCGCATACCCGCGCCGCCGGCTTCGGTCCCGAAGTGACCAGGCGCATCTTGCTCGGCACATACGCACTTTCGGCTGGCTACTACGACGCGTTCTACGGCCAGGCCCAGAAGGTTCGGACTCTGGTGCGCAACGACTTCGCCAAGGCCTACGCCCAGTTTGATGTGCTCGTGTCTCCGACCAGTCCCACCACGGCATTCCCGATAGGTGAGCGCACCGATGATCCGTTGAGCATGTACTACGCCGATGTGTGCACTATTGCCAGCAACCTGGCAGGGGATCCCTCCGGCTCAGTGCCGATCGGTCTCGATGACTCTGGGCTGCCGATCGGGTTCCAGGTCATGGCTCCCGCCCTGCATGAAGCAGAGCTCTTCCGGGTAGCAGCCGAAGTGGAGCGCCTTGCCGGGTTCGATGCCAGACCGGCGTTGGCGACTTCGGAGGTGCTACCCGCATGACTAATTGGGAAGCCGTTATCGGCATCGAGATCCATGTGGAATTGCAGACAAAGTCAAAGATGTTCTGTGGATGCGCAGTCAACTTCGAGGCCGCGCCCAACACGATGGTTTGTCCCGTCTGCCTGGCGCTGCCGGGTGCCCTTCCGGTACCGAATGAAGAAGCGATCGAAGGCATTCTCCGCATTGGTGCTGCCTTTGAATGCGAGCTCGTGGAGCACTCATTGTTCCATCGCAAAAACTACTTCTATCCGGATCTGCCAAAGAATTACCAGATCTCTCAGTACGACATTCCGTTGTGTATCAACGGCCATCTCGACATCGATGTTGACGGCGAGGAGGTGCGGATCGGGATTACGAGAGTGCATATGGAGGAGGACACCGGTAAGAGTGTCCATGGCAGTGAAACCGGCCGTATCCACAACGCGGATTATTCGCTGCTCGATTTCAACCGTGCCGGAGTACCGCTTGTCGAGATCGTCAGCGAACCCGATATCCGCTCACCGGAGCAGGCACGGGCCTATGCAGCGGAACTACAACGCGTCGTTCGTAGCCTCGGTGTATCCGACGTTCGGCTCGAAGAGGGGAGTATGCGTTTCGACGCAAACATCTCCGTCCGTCCCGCCGGGCAACAAGAACTCGGCACCCGCGCCGAAGTCAAGAATATGAACTCGTTGCGATCGCTGCAGCGGGCCTGCGCCTATGAGATCCAGCGACAGATCGCCCTGATTGAGGGTGGGGGGACTGTTAAGCAGGAAACCCGCCATTGGGACGAAGGCTCGGGCAAGACGTCTTCCATGCGATCCAAAGAGGAGTCTGAGGACTACCGCTATTTCCAGGAGCCTGATCTGGTTCCGCTGCTTGTCGATGAAGCGTGGCGAGATCGCGTCTTTGCCTCCCTGCCCGAACTCCCCGCGGCGCGGCGACGTCGTTTGGCGGACCTCGGGGTGGAACGCCAAGCGGCAGCGACGATGGTCGAGGCTGGCGATCTCGCCGACATGTTCGACGCGACTGCCGAAGCCGGCGGCGATGCCAAGTTGGTCGCCAATTGGTTGAGCGGAGAGGTGGTCGCCTACCTCCGTCGCAACGACGTCGAGCTTGCCGATACGGCTTTGCAGCCGACGCATCTCCGTGAGCTAAGCGAGATGGTCGAGGCTGGTGGGCTGTCGAGCACTGCCGCAAAAGACGTGCTCGGATTCGTGCTCGGGGGGGAGGGGACGCCGGCTGAGGTGGCGGCGGCACATGATCTCACCCAGATCTCAGACGAGGGTGCCTTGGAGACCGAGGTTGCCAAGATCTTGGCAGACAATCCTGATGTGTTGTCCCGTCTCCAAGAAGGCGACATGAAACCGATCGGCTTTCTGGTAGGCCAAGTGATGAAAGCTACCCGGGGCAAAGCCGATCCCAAGGTCGTCTCCGACCTGATCAGGAGCAAAGCACAGGGAGGCTGAGCGCCGGTGAGCGATGCCAGCAAACGGCAGGTCCTGGCCGCAGCGGAGAGGGTTTTCGACGCTGATCCGGCCAACGTGTGGGCGATGATCGCCGACCCGTCCCGGGTCGGCGAGTGGGCAGGCGTTGTGATGGTCGGCTATATGGGTACGGAGCTACCCAAGGTCGGTCATAGCCTCTTCGTCCGCCCTTCGTGGTGGCGCTGGTTGGCGAGGACGCGCCGTGTTGAGATCGAGGCCTGGGATGCAGGAGCGAAGGTCCGGTGTCGCATCTACGACAATCGCTGGTTTGCGCCTATCGGCTTTGAGTTGTCGGTCCGCTCGGAAGTGGTCGATGATGGCATCGCCACCAGGGTGCGCCTGGTGCAGCGTATGGATGTCGCTCCACCGATTGCCGGAGTCGTCGGCTGGTGGGCTGATCAACAACTCCGCAGAAGGATGAATCGCATCGGTAGGGCGGTACAGAAGTGAACGGCGTTGTCTTCGATTTTGACGGTGTTCTGGCTGATAGCGAGCCGCTCTCGTGGCAGGCGTGGCGAGAGACCCTGTCTCCGTACGGTGTGGTTATCGACAACCAGGACGTCCTGGCGTGTACCGGTACGACGGACAGCGATACCTATCTGCATTTCGGATCACGGGCTGTGCTGCCGCCGTTGGAAGAGATCTTGGAATCGGTCGACCAACGTCTTGCCGATGTATATCAAACCGACCTGAACGGCTTTCCAGATGCAATCAACACTGTTCAGGGGCTGGCAATGGTCGGGGTGCCACTTGGAGTTGCCTCTTCCAGCTCGCGGCTCAGCCTTGATCTCAAGATGAAGATCCTCGGGTTGGCTCGCTACTTCGATGTCATCGTCGCCGGCGATGAGGTCGAAAACGGCAAACCAGCCCCTGATCTCTACAGAACGGCAACTGAGTCGCTCGGCATCGATCCGGCATCCTCTGTAGCCGTTGAGGACACTGCCATCGGTGCGGACGCTGCAGCGGCGGCGGGCTTACGCACCGTGATTGTCAATCGGATGGGGCTCCCCACCGGGATGCATCCGGTGGTTTCGGAGGTCGATCCTGATCTCTTGTTGCTGTGGCTTGGTCGGGCGTAGGTGGGTGTTGAGCAAAATGCCGTGCAGGCTCGTCGGCAACCTCGCTAGCTCGGTTGCTTGGGAGAATCCTCCGGATTCTCCACCTCGGGCCACCCCACAGAGCACCGGATGAGCCGGAACTGGCATTGTTCAACAGGCACCTAGAAGGTCAGTTACAGCCGATTGCTCGGGAGCGGGGTTATTCTGCCGTCCATGAATATCACTCAGTACTTGCCGTTAGCCCAGGTCGACATCGACGAGTTGCCACCCGAGTTGGTCGACGAGCTTTCTGATGACGTTCTCCAGCAGCTCAAAGACGGGGTACTGGACAAGATTCCAGACGATATCGTCGACTCGCTGCCGGGGGCGGTCCAGGACAAGATCCCAGAAGGTTTACTAGAAGCTGCCTCGGCGAATTCCACCTTCACCAAGGTCCTTCTGGTCATTGGTGTTCTTGCAGCAATCGGGTTTGTCTTTGGCGTCGTCAAGAGTGCGGTGAAGTGGATGATCTACAGCGCCATTCTTGGCGTGGGTGCCTGGTACTTCTTCTTCCAGCAGTAGCCGGAACCTACAGCAGGGTCACGATCCAACCGACGGCGAGGCCATATAGACCTGCGACGACATCGTCGGCGGTTATGCCGACGCCACCCGGCAATTTCTCAGCCTGGGGCACCCCGGGCAGGACTTTGTAGATATCACCAAGTCGTGCGACTACAAGCGCCACGAACCAACCGATACCCTGTAAACCGATCAGAGCCACCAAGGTGCCTGCCACCTCATCAATTACGACCCAATTGGGATCGGAGTGGTTCTCCGCAAATGGTGCGGATGCCCACAGCGAAACCGCGATGGCGGCCAGTGCGACGCTGAGGTCGATCCACCAGGGCGCGGACCACAGCGCCCATCCGATAAGGGCAGCAACGGCAGCTCCAAACGTGCCGGCCCCGTTGTCACCGTTCCACAGGCGACGAGGAATAAGACCGGCCCCAAACCCTGCTGCAACAAATCTCCGCATGCGGCGGAGGCTAGCGTCGTCGCTGGTTGGGAGCAGTCGGCTACATTCTTCGCCTAATGACGCCTTCTCGACCTACCGAAGATCTATCTGTGAGTAATCCAGCCACCCCTGTGTCGGAGTCGTCGCTTCCTGTGGCGCTGTGGGTGGTGCCCATGATCGGGGCCGTGCTGATACCGGGTCTGTGGTGGACGTCTGCTGATAGACCCTTTGCCTTCCGCCCCGACCTGATCATGACTATGACCTTGTCCGTCTTGCTGTTTGCGGTAGGGGTGCTGGCGATACTTTCCAACGGTTTCCGAAGGAGGATTCGCTGGTCGCTCGGAGTAACGGCATCCGTCGTCATCGCGGCGTTTCAGTGGCGAATGTTCACCATTGCCGGTGAATCCGTAGCCGACTCGACTGGGATAGCCCTGGCCGGCGACGTCATCCCGGTGCCTCTGGCAGGCGGATTGCTCTGGCTGACAGTGCGGCTCGCCGGGGACTGGCAGTTCGCGGTGCTGTTTGCGGTGGCTATGGCAGTGGCCGTCGCGTCCTTAGGTATTACCGCGTTGGGTTTGGTAGCGCCCGCGCCCCCGCCGCTGACGATCACCGCCGCTCCCTCCGACGCCCCAGATGT
>JASJHC010000011.1:0-12553 GCA_033791245.1 Acidimicrobiia bacterium
CCCGGGAATCCGCTGATGTAGCTGAACGGGTTGATCGTGTCTTCGCCACCGGTTATGGCAGCTCTGACTCTGATCGGCTCGGCGGACGGGGTCGCCGTGGTCTCCGTCGCCGCCGTGGTCTCCGTACCGGTATCGTCGGCCGCGGTTGTCTCTGTTGTGCCGCCTGCTGCTGCGGTAGTCGTGGTCTCCGCATCGTCGGAATCACTGCAGGCACCAGCCAGCAGTGCCAGACAAACCAACAAAATCGGCAACGTCCATCGCTTGATCATGTGTTTTCTCCCTCGTGTGTACTTATGGTCTCTGTCGTCTTTGGGGGCGGCTCAGTTCCCGATGCTGTCAGAAAGGGTGACTCGAGCCCGGTTGTTGAAGATGCTGCAACAAGGTGACAGGCCACCCAGCGCTCCGGCGCCACGACCCTCAGCTCCGGCACTCGGACAGCGCATTCCGCGACTGCCACCGGACACCGGGTGTGGAAACGACACCCCGGAGGTGGGTCAGCTGGATCCGGTAGGTCGCCCTCGAGCGGCGGTGCGATTGCTGCCGCCTCGTTCGGATTCGGCACCGGTACCGCGGCAAGAAGTGCCCTGGTGTAGGGATGGAGGGGTTCATCGTATATCTCGTCACGGGGGGCACGTTCGACGATCTGCCCCAGATACATCACCGCGATCTCGTGGGAGATGTGACGCACGACGGCAAGGTCATGGGCAATGAAAACGAGTGACACGCCAAACGTCTGCTGGGTTTCGTGGAGGAGATTGACGATCTGGGCCTGTACCGATACGTCGAGTGCCGATACTGGTTCATCACAGACGATGACCTCCGGGTTCGCAGCCAGCGCTCTGGCAATAGCGATCCTTTGGCGCTGCCCGCCACTGAACTCGTGGGGATGGCGGATGACGGCGTCTCGTGACAAGCCAACCTGTTCGAGAAGATCGCCCACCCTCTCTGCACGCTCTTCAGCAGTCCCAATCCTGTGTATCCGCAGCGGCTCGGCGACGATATCTCCCACCCGCATTCCTGGGTTCATCGACGAGAAAGGATCCTGGAAGATCATTTGGATGGTGCGCCGATGGGGACCGCTCCGAGTATTGAGGGGCTGGCCCTTTATCTGAACCGTTCCTGCGGTCGGTTCGACCAACCCGACCAGAGTCCTACCGAGGGTGCTCTTGCCGCAGCCACTCTCCCCGACAACACCAAGCGTCTTGGCGTGATGAATGTTCAAGTCAACACCGTCGAGAGCGCGCACCACAGTGCGACGCCGGGCCCTGCCTCCGCGGTGAACGGGGACGTGCACCTTGAGATCCTCGATTCGAACGACCACCTCATCGCGGCTGACGTCCGTGGTCAACCGGTCCGAATGCTCTACCGGCCATAGGTTGCGGCCGTCGCCAATGCTGTTCAGGTGGACGCAGGCCGACAGATGTTCGTTGTCACCGACTATCTCGAGATCGGGTAGCGCGTCTGAGCAGTCCTCCTCCCCCATCGGACAGCGAGCATGGAAAGGACATGACTCAAGACGCTCGAGAATGGCTGTCGGAGTTCCAGGTATCTCAGGCAACCAGGCCGTGGACGGCGTATCGATGCGGGGTATCGATCGGAGCAGCCCACTTGTGTACGGGTGCCTTGCTTCGCCATAGACATCCTTGGACTGACCCGACTCCATGATCCGACCGCCGTACATCACTGCGACACGGTCGGCGATTTCGGCAACGACGCCGAGATCGTGGGTAATCCATACCACCGCCATACCCAATTCGCTCTGCAGTTCCTTCACCAGAGCAACGATCTGGCGCTGCACTGTCACGTCCAAGGCGGTGGTTGGCTCGTCGGCGATGAGAAGCTTGGGATCGCAGGCGAGAGCGATGGCGATCATTACGCGCTGGCGCATTCCTCCCGAGAACTCGTGCGGGTAGTCACGCACCCGACCCTTGGCGTTGGGAATCCCGACTCGCTCCAGCAGATGAACCGCTCTCTCCATAGCCACCGCCCGCGACACGTTGCGGTGCAGCCGCAGCGCTTCGGCGATCTGGCGGCCCACGGGATGGACGGGATTGAGCGACGACATCGGATCCTGAAAGATCATTCCGATATCGGCACCGCGGATCTTGTTCATCTCCCGTCGGCGGAGACCTGTGATCTCTCGGCCTTGGAAGCGGATCGATCCGGAAACGATCCCGGGAGGACTGGGGACAAGACCCATCACGCTCAACATCGAGACGCTCTTGCCAGACCCCGACTCCCCTACAAGTGCGAACACCTCACCAGCGTGGACATCGATATTGACACCATTGACGGCGTATACATTTCGATCCGGCAGGGCGAAATGGACCGCTAGATCAGTAATCGACAGCAACGCACTCGTGTCAGTTGAGTCGGCCACAGAGTGGTCGGTTCCTGACGTCGGTGCGATCCTCGTCACGAGGGAGGGGATTCCGGATGCGTGTGGTTTGCGTCGGCTGAATCGGCGACAGGTTCGTGTCCGTTCGGCTCAACGTGAACCACAAGATTGTCGAGATTGGGTATCGCGTGTTCCAAAGCGTGTTCCACCTTGTGGGCTATGTCGTGCCCTTCAACAACGGACAGGCTCTCGTCAACGACGATTTGCACGCTTGCATCAAGGCGATGTCCTATCCAGCGTACCTTCACATCTTCGACGCCAAGAACACCGGCTACTGCGACGCTCCTTGCTGCAACCTCGTCGACGGTGTGGGGTTCGACACCGTCCATGAGACGCCGGAACACCTGCTTGGTGGCATCACGGAGAATGAACAGGATGGCGAGGGTGATGAGCAGCCCGATTATTGGGTCTGCCGCGGGAAAGCCCAGTGCGACGCCGATTGCACCAAACAGCACGGCCAGAGAGGTGAGCCCATCGGTGCGAGCGTGATAACCGTCGGCGATCAGCGCTGCCGATCCGATCTCGCGGCCGACCCGGATCCTGTAGATGGCCACAAACTCGTTGCCGATGAAACCGATGATTCCCGCTGCTGCCACCATGCCCAGGTACTCGACATCTTGCGGGTTGAACAGACGGTCGATCGATTCCCAAGCAGCAAGGATGGCCGACAGGGCGATCATGAACACGATGAACAGGCCGGCAATGTCTTCGGCGCGCCGGTATCCGTAGGTAAAGGACCGAGTTGCCGCACGCCGTCCGAGAATGAAAGCGATCCAAAGCGGGATCGAGGTAAGGGCGTCCGAGAAGTTGTGGATCGTGTCGGCGAGCAGCGCCACAGATCCGGTCAATATGACTATGAACACCTGCAGAATCGCAGTAACCATCAAACCGACAAGCGATATCTTCACAGCACGGATGCCCTTTTTGGAGGATTCGAGTGCGCTGTCTATCGAATCGGCAGCATCATGGCTGTGCGGGACATACATCGATTTGATTCGAGCCCAGAGGCCGTGACCGTGGTCGTGGCTGTGCCCATCGTCGCCATGGCTGTGCTCCTGGTCATCGTGATCGTGGTCCGCGGCTTCGGTGCCAGCGTCGTCGTGGACATGGGCCGGAGTAGCGTTGGGGGGTGCACTGTCGTCGGATTTCACGGCGCTATCCTTTGTCCAGGTGAGGTCTCAGCAAATATCGTCACACGCTGTGTAAGATTTCACTACCGTAAAGCAGAGATACCACAGGCGTCAAACTAAAGTGCCAAGTTTCCGAACAAACCTCGACGAATCAGCAAGAAGCGCCACCGATAAGGCCTATGCGGTGTTGCGCTCTGAAGTCCTCTCGTGCACGCTGGCACCCGGCACCCGGATTGTCGAAGGTGAAATCGCCGAACGCCTCGGGATGAGCAAAACCCCCGTCAAAAAGGCGCTGGGCATGCTGATTCACGAGGGGTTTGTCGAAGTCCGGCCCCGCCATGGATACCGTGTAACCGACGTAACGCTCGCTGACGTCCAGGAGATTTACCAACTGCGACAGGTAGTCGAACCTGCTGCAGCAGAGCTGGCGGCGACCAACGCCACGCCTGAGCAACTCCAGCAACTGCGCGCCCTTGTCGAAGAGCATGCCGACGACACCTACGACGATCGGGCGGCAAAGGTCATTCGCTTCCACGAGATCCTTGCCGAAGCGTCGGGCAGCACCAGGCTGGCGGCGGTCCTGGGCAATCTGCTCGACGAGACGAGACGTCTCCTGTCACTCGGTCTCGACATCGAGCAGAGCGTGAATCTACAGGCTGGGGAACACCGGCAACTCCTTGACGCTCTCCTCAAAGGTAACCACCACATCGCCAGACAAATCGCCGAGCAACAGGTCGAGACGGGACGGATGCGGATGTTCGAGGCGATCCTGGCATCTCTCACCAGCGCAGGTGGTGCGGCTGAAACGGTTGTCCTTCGGCCGCATCGATCCGACTCGAGTAACGACCGCTAGCTTTCGTACTTCGTGCGATGAGAAACCGTCTTCTGGCCACCTGAAATCACGTACGCTTGCGACCGCATGTCAACCAACGTCGCACTGGTCAGCACTTATGAACTTGGTCACCAACCATTTGGGGTGGCCTCGGCGGCCGCGGCACTGCAGGCAGCCGGAGCAGTGGTGACGGTACACGATCTGTCGATCAGTGCGCTCGACGAGCAAGCGATCAGCGCCGCCGACCTTGTCGGTATCTACGTGCCGATGCACACGGCGACCCGGCTCGCCGAGCCGGTGCTGCGGCGCATCAACCGGGACTACCCAGACACCCACATATGCGTATTCGGGCTGTACGCGGCTATGAATGACGGCCACCTCCGGTCGTTGGGCGCAAATTCGGTGCTCAGCGGAGAGTTCGAGCAGGGTTTCGTGGACGTGTTCGAATCGGTGAGCGCTGGTGCTCCCGTACCCCAACCGGAGCCAGTCTCGCTCAAGCGGCGACCGTTCCGACTCCCCGATCGATCGGGCCTGCCGACGCTGGACTCATATGCCCACCTGCGGACGCCAGACGGCGAAGCCCGCGTGGTCGGGTACACCGAGGCGACCCGCGGCTGCAAGCACCTGTGCCGGCACTGCCCCATCGTCCCTGTATACCAAGGTCGATTCGTCACCGTTGATGCCGACATAGTCCTTGCGGACATCCGACAGCAGGTCAGTGCCGGCGCCCGCCACATCACGTTCGGTGATCCCGACTTTCTCAATGGGCCGATGCACTCGCTGCGGATCGTACGCCGGCTACACGAAGAGTTCCCCGAGGTCACCTATGACGCGACCATCAAGGTCGAGCATCTGAGACGCCATGCAGATCTTCTCCCGGAGCTCGTCGCCACCGGGTGCGTGCTGGTGACGACCGCGATCGAATCCTTCGACGGGGCGATCCTGGAACGCTTCGACAAACAGCACACAACCGACGACCTGGAAATCGCTCTAAGGGAGGCGCGAGCTATCGGGCTGGCGATCAACCCAACTTTTGTGACGTTCACGCCATGGACAACAATCGCTGGGTTCATTGACTTCCTCGAGACGATCGTGCGCCTCGACCTGGTGCGAAACATGTCACCCATTCAGTACGGAATCCGACTCCTGGTACCGGCCGGCAGCCGACTCTTGGAACTCTCCGAGGTGGCTGATCTGGTGGATCCGTTCGATCCAAACATGTTGTGCCATCCGTGGACTCACCCGGATCCCGCGGTTGACCAACTCTTTGACCGAGTGACGGCGATCGCATCCGGAGCCGCGACGCGGACAGAGATCTTCGAGCAGGTTTGGCGAGCCGCTCATGACGCTGGCGCCTACTCGACGCCACCACCGCCAGATCTGGGAGTCCTGCCCGCGGCAGCTATCCCCTACTTGACCGAGCCTTGGTACTGCTGAGCAGAGCCCACCGACGAGCAGTTCGCTCGTATCTAGTCGAGAAGTTGGATGCTCAGGCCGCTTGGCAGCTTGGGAGCGAACCATGTCGATTTCGGCGGCATCACTCGCCCTGAATCGGCAGCCGTCATCATGTCCCCAACTGATAGGGGAAATGGCAGTAACCATGCATCGGCTGCACTATCGGGCTCACCGCGCTCTGGTAGGTCCGCGACAAACTTGAGACGCCGGTCAGTGCTTGGATCGGCAATGCCGAACACCGGCCCCAAAATCTGATTCTGAAGCAAGTCGACATCAAGCAGTGCGGAGTTGGACAGCTCGCCACCGCCGAGCCGGAGCCGGAAGTAGCGTTCTCTGACCTTCACTCCGAACTCGAATCGCATGCGCGGCCGAGCTTCCGCTTCGCTGACCTCCTCCATGCGATGCTCCTTAGTGAGGCGATCGACAATGGCGGGTGCGTCGAGATCTGGGTCGAACACGCAGCGGGCGAAGGAACGCAGGCGCAGCTTGGTCGTGGAGAATAATCCGGCCGGGAAGTGCCCATCCATCCTGCCCTCTTCCGCCGCGACCGCTGATGCGGCGGCAAGTCGGTGATGGCCATCGATGATATAGAGACTCGCGTCGAACGTCCGGCAGAGCTCCTCCGCCTCCGAGCCCGCGACCACCCACAGCTCGTGAGAGGCACCAACTGCCCCAGTGAAGGTCGAGTCGGCTGCTCGCCCCAAATGGGCTTCGATCACGGCGTCGATATCGGCGTACCTGCGATGGGCCAACGCCACCGGATTGCCGTAGACACGAGTTGACCGGATGTACTTCGCCATCTTCCGCTGGGTCTTGCCGACCGTTTTCTCGTGCCGCTTGACCAGACCGGAGTCGTAAGCCTGGCGCGAAACGTCGGCAACGATGCCAGTGACCGAGTCGTGGCCGTCGGTCTGCCGATAGACGAGGACCGCCGGACCAACTTGTCGCAGAGCCCCCTGCTCCTGACATCCTTTGAGCCAGGCGACGGCCTCATCGTGGGAGGCCCTCGCTCCGCGTCCGAGGGAGAAACGGAAACTCAGCGGGTCTCGACGAGCCTCCTCTTGCTGCTCAGCGGAGAGCATTGACGCCGGTGGTCCCACCACGCGGTGAGCAAACTCGGACGCAGGAATGAAGCCGGTAAACGGTTGAAGGAGGCCAGACACGGACCCATCTTCGCAGGCACAGCCCCCTCGGACCCAATTGGATACCGTTGCGGACCGAGCCGAACGACAGACGCAGCCGAGCCCCCGTGACGGCTGAATTCTGGCGTCAAAGGGCAACAGCCCATCAAGGCGGTCACATGCTCCCGACCGGTTCGCTCGCAGGACGGTACAAATGGCGCGCTCAGCAAGCCGCGGGGTCCTCGTACTCGCCGACGGGGCGCTCTTTGACGGACCAACGATCGGCGCCGAGTCAACACCTCTATGACCGGATACCAGGAGATCGTCACTCACCCGTCGTAAGCGAGACAGATCGTCACCCTTACTTCCTCACAATCCAAGGTGGTCACGTCGTCGCCAGGAGCCTGCCGTCGGGCCAAGACGCCGCGCTCGACGTTGAACCTTTCCAAGCCCACCACACCCGGCTGCTGGCCTAACCACAGGCTCGCAAGTCGCTGCGGTGCACGTCAGGTTGCTCGTCTCTTGGTGGTCAGCCCGCAGGCACCTACAGACCTTGCCGGGCACTCTCAATCATCGGAAAGTGCCGCCTGCACCGGCACGCCCGGGACTAGCGTTATCTCTTCTGCGAAATGGGTGATGGTCAGCTTGGTGCCCTCTCGCAGCGTGTAGGTGGCGGCACCGTCTTCGATTGCCACCTCGAGCGTTTGACCCCGGACCGACAGTGGGAAGCGAAGGCGTGTCAGCTGGTCGGGCAATCGGGGTCGGAACGTCAGGTGCCCATCGAAATCTCGCATCCCGGCAAAACCGTACACCAGCACCATCCAGGTACCACCCATCGATGCGATATGGCACCCGTCACTCACGTTGTGCCCCACATCGGCCAGATCCATCAATACGGCGTATCGGCCGTATTCCATGGCCTCGTCCATGTAGCCGATCTCAGCGGCTGCGATGCTCTGGATGCAAGCCGACAATGATGAATCGCCAGTCGTTAGCGGGTCGTAGTAGTCGAAGTTTCGTTTTTTGACATCGGCGGGGAATTCGTTACCGAGCAGGAACATCGCCAGTACCACGTCAGCCTGCTTGATCACCTGGTGCCGGTAGATGGTGAGCGGGTGATAGTGCAACAAAAGCGGGTAGCGATCCGGTGGGGTGTTGTCGAAGTCCCACACCGGATGTCCCAGGAACTCGGAGTCCTGGAGATGAATACCGGTCTCCTCGTCGTAAGGGAGATACATGGCATCCGCTACTCGCCGCCACTCATCGAGCTCGGATTCATCGAGCTCGGTTCGGTGAACCAGGGCCTTGAACCGGTCGGAATCCTTCTCTCTGAGAGCTGCCACCGACGCCGCCGCGTAACGAAGATTGAGTCGGGCCATGAGATTGGTGTAAAGGTTGTTGTCGACCACCGTTGCGTACTCATCGGGACCGGTCACGGCGTGAATCGAGAAGCGGCCCCCTTCACGCTGGGAGAAGAAGCCGAGATCTGTCCACATACGAGCGGTCTCCACAAGCATCTCGACGCCCTCGACATCGAGAAGGTCAGTGTCCCCGGTCATGTCGACGTACTTCTTGAGGGCATACATGATGTCGGCGTTGAGGTGGTATTGCGCAGTGCCGGCCGCGTAGTATGCCGATGCCTCTTCGCCGTTGATTGTCCTCCAGGGAAACAAGGCTCCTTTCTGTCGCAGCTCTTTGGCTCGTTCGCGTGCCTTTTCCAACATGCTGTGCCGGAAGCGCAACAGATTCCCGGCGATGCGGGGTGCGGTGTAGATCAGGAAGGGAAGGACGTAGATCTCGGTGTCCCAGAAGTAGTGGCCCTCGTACGCTTGGCCGGTCAGACCTTTGGCTGGAACGCCGGCACCTTCCGCCCTGCCCACGGCTTGCAGGATCTGGAGCAGATTCCACCTGATGGCCTGCTGCAGCTCACCCTTGGGCCCATGAATCAACTCGGGATCGCCCTCAACCTCAACGTCGCTGCGCCTCCAGAAGTCGTCCAAGTACTCGCGCTGATCAGTGACCAACTGGTCGAAGCCTTCGCGTACAGCCCGATCCAGGGTTCGCTCTGCCCGGTCGCACAGTTCGTCGACGGGGACGCCCCGGGATGTGTGATAGGTGAGGTATTTGGTGATGGTGATCGGCTCGCCCTCGAGGGCGTTGACCGTGAAGACCACTTTGCCGACGTCATCGGAACACTCTGTAGCGACCAACTGGGGGCACTCGGTCTCAATCACATGATCGGCAGCGCAAGCCAACGTCATCTTGCTATTGCGGGTTTGATACCCCAACATCACCCGCTTGTCGCTGCCGTAGCTCCGACGTGGCACCAACGGATGTTCCTTGAACCCTCGCGCCTTGCGAGGATCGAATTCTCCCGCCGCACCGTCGCCGGAGTTGACCAGCTGTGATGAGATGACCACTGGAGCCGTGGCGTTGAGGACGGTGACGCGGTAGGAGATCGCGGCCAGATGGCGGTGCCGAAATGAAACGAGACGGCGCGACTCGATGAGCACCTGCTTGCCTGCGAGGGTTTCCCACAACACCTTCCGATCGAGCGTCCCCGCTTGCATGTCAAGCGTGCGCCGGTACTCCAGGAGATTGGCGGTGGGCAGGTAGAGCGGCTCGTCGTCGACATACAGCTTGAGGATCTTGCCGTCGGGAACGTTGAGCATTGTCTGCCCGGTCTTGGCGAACCCGTAGGCTCGTTCCCCGTAGACGATCGGCCATGTTTCGTGGAACCCGTTTATGAAGGTACCGGACTGGTGGACCGGCCTCCCTTCCTCGAAGTTGCCCCGCAACCCCAAGTAGCCATTTCCGATCGAGAAGATGGTCTCAGCTTGCGGGAGACGGCGCCGATAGAAACGCGTCTCAACCATCTTCCATTCGTCGATGGGATAGACAAACTCAGGCGGCCGAGCCATTTCACGCTCGATCATGTCCGCCTTCTTGGTCAAGCAGTTCATCGAGATCGCCGACGACAAAGTCGGCGCCGCCGGCACGGAGCGCCTCCGGATCACCGGTGCGATCAACCCCGATCACCAAACCAAACCCACCGGCCCGGCCCGCCTGAACGCCCGACACCGCATCCTCGACGACGACCGTGCGCTCCGGGTCGACACCTAGGCGACGGGCACCTTCGAGGAAAGTATCAGGAGCCGGCTTGCCGGCGAGCCCGAGTTCGGCCGCCACTACCCCGTCAACGCGGAAGTCAAACAGGTCATCGATGGCGGCAGCCCGCAAGACTCGCGCACAGTTCTTGCTGGCCGAGACGACCGCCAGGGCGAACCCCTCGTCGCGCAATTGTCGCACCCAAGCGACCGACTGCTCGTAGACGTCTACGCCTTCGGTATCCAGCAGCTCACCGATGAGTTCGTTCTTGCGGTTGCCGAGTCCGCAAACTGTCTCTCGATCCGGGGGATCATTCGGGTCTCCAAAGGGCAGGTCGATACCGCGTGATCCGAGGAAGGACTGCACGCCGTCGTAGCGCAGCTTGCCGTCCACGTAGCGTTTGTAATCGGTGGCAATCTCGAAGGGCTGAAACGGCTCGCCGGCTTCTTCGGCGCGCTTTGAAAGGTATTCGTCGAACATCCCCTTCCAACACGCCGAATGTAAACGAGCGGTTGCGGTCAACACGCCATCAAGATCGAACAGGACTGCATCAAATCGGTCACGGACTACACGCTGGTGCAATGTCACCCCAATCTGTATACAAGTTCATCGTAGCCCTGCCGGGTGTTGGCTCTGTCATCCTTGCGGTCCTCCCCTGATCGGACCTCATGAAGCCAATTGGAGCAGCAAATGGCTGATGAGGATCCTCTTCGTGGCCCCGACCAGATTTGAACTGGCGCTACCGCCTCGAGAGGGTTCACCAGTGTCCAACACACCTTCTCCCAAGTCCGGAGTCGGCCGGTGCCCCAACAATGAGCCGTTGCCCCTGGTCAGCTTTCTTCCCGGTCGCCTCCGTCAGGGCGAGTTGCTTCGGCGCCAATGGGCACTACGAGAACAGGACATGGGGCGAGCGCCGCCACTTCGGAGGTGGTGGAGCTGATATACGTGCGATCAATCGTTCCGCGGGTTCGTCGGCCCAGGGTAGGGGCTATGCCCGGATGCTCCCGGGCGTAATTGAGGATTTGGTCTTCGGGGTCGCCGCGGCGAATCTCAACTCCCGCCACAGGGTTCGGGCCAGGCGCCGGGAGAAGTGCACGGACCCGGCGGGCAACCTCGTCTTGGTCGTGTTCGCTTCCTTCCGGAGCGACGTACAGGACAATGATGCTGTGCCCGAACTGGATTGCGGTCGCAGCTCGTCGATGTCGATGTGGAGGCCGATGAAGAACAGCAGTATGAGCAGACCGATCTCGGCGAGGAGACCCAGCAATGGAGCGAGTTCAGGGGATCGCACCGAGGATGGACGGAATGCGGTAGCACGCCAGCAGTGTGGCGATTAGGTAGGTGCCGGCGAGAAGAGCAGCAACGTCGAGCAGAATCTCACCGAAACCAACTTCCACGCCGACACCTAGCAGCAAAGCGGCTTCCAGCGTCTCGTTCATGGCTCGATCCCTTCCCGGGTCCTGCCGCTACCCCGCATCGGCCCCGAGGAACCTGCTGTAGGCCCCGGTTTCGGTGAGGTGACGTTCCGGATCCATCTCGCCCTCCCACACAAACCCCGTGGCCTCGTTCTCCAGAGCGACGTGATACATCACCGCGTCCGGGGCAACTACCGGATAGGACACCGTCAACTCCCAGTCCTCCGCGGTGTATTCATAGGTCTCGGAGCCGACGACTCCCCCAGGTGTGGCGCGACGGCCGGTCCACTCGAGATCCCCAGAAAGGAGCTCGGGGAAGCGGTCGGTAACGTAGTCACATGCGGCATCGCAAGCAGCCAAAACCTGTTCCGACCCTTCCTCAACAAGGCCATCCGAAGCGACTCGCCCCTCCCAGGAGAACCCTGTCATGGGATTGGTCACGACAACGTCATAACCCGACGGGTCGGAGGCAGGCACTGAGCCCCCAATGGTGACGACCCAGGGCAAAGCGCTGTACTGGTACTCGACCCAATCATCGACCTGCTGATCTTCTGCCTGAATCTCTTCCCATCCCATATTCGGCCCGAATCCCACGAGATAGCGAAGTTGGAGATACTCCAACGCCACATCACGTGCATCGAGTAAATCGTCCGGCGCCGACGAAACCTCTGACCCAACAGCCTGACACGCCGTGACGGCCAACATCAGGGAAACAACCAATATCAAGTGTTTAGGCATTTTGACTCTCTTCTCTGAAACTGATCCAAGACCGACACCCTTTAGTTGCAGGTGTCTAATCACATTGGACCGCGTCCTGCTCATCAAAACGTTCCGCTATGTTCAACGGCTCATCAACCGTCCGATCGACAACAGCGCTCGTTGTGGTCGCTCCCGATCCCAGCCTGACTTGATTGGGACCGACCAAGCCGGCCGGCCAGTGCTACCAGAGAGGGAGACTCGGACGGCTGGAGTTGCCAAATCCGGGCCGGATACGCTCATGACTCCAGAGAGTAAGTAGTAGAGTTTGCGGATGAATACGCAGCAGAGAGTGGCGTTCGCCACGTCCAACGGCAAGACCATCACGAAGCATTTCG
>JASJHC010000012.1:0-2908 GCA_033791245.1 Acidimicrobiia bacterium
CGCTTGGTGACGATGGGCGAATCCTGGTGCGTGCCTCGGGCACAGAGCCACTGGTCCGGGTCATGGTCGAGGCAACCACCGAGGCCATCGCCGAAGACATCGCTTCGTCCGTAGGCAAGGTCGTCGTCAACTCCCTGAGTTGATACGTCAACTCGCTGAGTTGATACTTCACCTCGCTGCGCTAGCAACCACTTCCACGCAAAACCGGTCAAGTGACGTTCCCTTTTTCTCCAGATGGGTTAGCCTTGCGCCAACAACTGAACACCGACCGGAGAAACCCAGCAGCGCCAGCCCTCACTACGACTCTTGTGAGGTGACGAGGTAGAGG
This sequence comes from Acidimicrobiia bacterium, assembly GCA_033791245.1. Lineage (GTDB taxonomy): Bacteria > Actinomycetota > Acidimicrobiia > Spongiisociales > UBA5794 > JAAETI01. The sequence continues at coordinate 329 of JASJHC010000012.1, forward strand.
GATTATCGATTAGTCGGCGGGTGCCCTCTCGGCCTTCCACGGCCGAACGAGACGGAAAAGCCCGAGAGCGATCTCGGGGACAAAGCCATCTCGAAGTGGAGCAAGATCTGCGATCTTGCAGCACACCTCCGGTCCCAAATACGGAGGTTCTCGCATGTGCGGAATCATGGGCTACGTCGGCCCACAACAGGCTGCCCCAATCCTGCTCGACGGTTTACGCCGTCTTGAGTATCGGGGTTACGACTCTGCTGGAGTCGCCGTCACAAACGGCAAGATCAATGTCCGCAAGGCCGAAGGCAAGATCGACCGACTTGCCGACCTACTTGATCGGCAACCGCTAGAGGGGTCGATCGGGATTGGACACACTCGATGGGCTACCCATGGTGAGCCAAGCGATGTCAACGCTCACCCCCACACCGATCCATCTGGCGAGTTCGTCGTTGTCCACAACGGGATTATTGAGAACTTCCAGAGTCTGCGAGAAGAACTCGAGGGCGAAGGTCGCGTGTTCACCTCCGATACTGATAGCGAGATTCTGGCACACCTGGTCGCCAGGGAGTATCAGGGCGATCTGGAGGCTGCGATCCGGAGTGCCGTCGCCAAAGCCGAGGGCGCCTACGCCTTGGTTGTCATGACCAAGAAGGAACCGGGCAAGATTGTTGCGGTGCGCCGGATCAGTCCACTCATCGTTGGGTTGGGCGAGGGTGAGACGTTCCTCGCGTCGGATATCCCCGCGGTCCTCCATCGGACGCGCAATTTCATGATCGTTGAAGACGGCGAGATGGTCATCGTCACCAAGGATGGAGCTCGCATCGAGACCATCGCCGGTGATCCCGTCAGCCGCGATGTCATGCACATCGACTGGGATGCAGAGCAGGCGGAAAAGGGTGGGTTCGACCACTTCATGCTCAAAGAGATCCACGAGCAGCCATCCGTCGTGACTGAGACTCTCGCCGGAAGGCTCGACGAGAGTGGCCAGGTGTGGCTCGAGGACGTGAAATTCGACGATGACTTTGCCCGTGGCTTTGACGAGGTGTGGATCACCGCATGCGGCACGGCGTACCACGCCGGTCTTGTCGGCAAGGAAATCTTCCGCCGACTGCTGCGAGTCCCGACGACGGTCGAGTACGCCCATGAGATGCGATACAACGATCCACTGATCTCGTCGCGCAGCCTCACCGTTGCTATCAGTCAGTCGGGAGAGACCGCCGACACTCTGGCGGCGGCCCGGCTGGCAAAGGAACGCGGTTCCCGACTGCTGTCGCTGACCAACGTTGTTGGCAGCACGTTGTCTCGCGAAGCCGATGACATTCTCTACACCAGGGCAGGACCGGAGATCTCGGTGGCTTCCACCAAGGCATATCTGGCCATGCTGATTGCGCAGTACCTATTGGCGCTCCGCATCGGGCGAGCTCGGGGCGTGGTCGATGAAGATCTAGCGGCTCGGGTTGCCCATGGTCTCAGCCTGCTCCCGGGACAGATAGAACAGATACTCCGTCGTGAGGACGAGGTTGTTGCAGCCGCGGAAGAGATCCTCGATGCCGAAGACGTGTACTTCATCGGACGTGGTCTTGACTATGCCGTAGCGATGGAAGGCTCATTGAAGCTCAAGGAAATTAGCTATCTCCACTCAGAGGCAATGCCCGCAGGCGAGTTGAAGCACGGAACTTTGGCGCTGATCACCAAGGGCACTCCGGTGATCGTTGTGTTGACCCAGCAGGCTCTCTATGAGAAGACCATTTCCGCGGTGCAGGAGGTCAAGGCGAGAGGTGGCAAGGTCCTTGCTGTTGCGTATGACGACGATGAGCAGATACACAAGTTTGCGCATAGCGTGCTGCGGATCCCGCGCGCTGATGACCTGCTCGGTCCGGTAGCGGCGGTGGTGCCGCTGCAGTTGCTGGCATATCACGTCGCCCTCCTCCGCGGTCACGACATTGACCAGCCCCGCAACCTGGCGAAGTCCGTAACTGTCGAATAAATCGGAACCTGGCAGGGCTCCATGAGCGTTTAACTTGATGATGCGACCGCACGCCGCCGAACCTGCACGACGAAGGGGAGAGCATGACACAGGTCGTTGGACAATCACCGGACACAACGAGAGTCGGGCCGCGCTGGTTTCCACTGAATGTGTGGACCGCGCTGGTGCTGGCGACGGTGTTTGCGCTAATGACGTTCCTGCTCACCAGTACCGGCAAGTCGGTCACCCAGGCCGCCGAGCCCGCAGATGGCGCTGTTGTCCAGTTGGCCGCAAGCAATGATGCTGCTTCCGCCGCGGCTACCAGCGATGGTGCTCTCTCTGTCACCAGCAGTGGCAGCTCTACTCAAGCCGAGCCGCAGGTTGTAGAGGCTGGGGCCTCGTCAGCTCCCTTCCGGGGAGTAGCTGAAGACTCGGCTGCTGCGAGTTCATTCCCGCTAGTGGCGCATGCCAATGCCATAACGAACATGGGACCGACAGAGGTCGGCTATGTCACCAACTTCCCGTCAGCCAGCTACACGTGGCAACGCATCGAGTTGTCGGGGGCAGGTACGTACGACCAGGGGTGGCTTGGAGAGCTGAACGGGCAGATCATTTCGGTGAAT
>JASJHC010000013.1:0-19808 GCA_033791245.1 Acidimicrobiia bacterium
GATCGGTTGATGTGGCTGATAGATTAGATCGCCGACCATGGCCCGCGTCAGGTGGCGGGCAATGGCAAGTCCCAATCCAGGGCCCCGCGCTCTGTCGTCTTCGCGTGCGCCCCTGTCCCAGAATCGGAAGATACGTTCCACCGCCTCGGCGGGAACGCCCGGTCCGGAGTCTGATACGCCAATGGTGCATTCCCGTTCAGTGGTGGTAGCTGCAACTGCGACATCTGCCGTGCCGTACTTGGCTGCGTTTTCCACGAGGTTGCGCAGGATCTGGACCAGCCGGTCGGGGTCTGCCACCAGGGTGATATCCGGGTCGATGGAGGTGTCCACCTCAATCCCGTAGCGGGCATCGACCATTCCAATGGCCTCGTCGGCGGCCTTTTTCAGGTTGACCTGGCTGAGGTGAAGGCGGAGCCTTCCGGTCTCCAAATGGGACAACGTCAGCAAGTCATTGACGATTAGCGATAGATGGGTCGATTGTCGATCGACAATGGCAAGGAACTCTGAGATCTCCGGCTCCGTCAGTGCCGTCCAATCGTTGCTGAGCATCTGGGCAAAGCCGGAGATCGCCGTTGCCGGTGTGCGGAGTTCATGCGACACCATCCGCACGAATCGGTTGCGGGCATCGAGAAGATCACGTTCGTGTTTGAGCGCCTGCTCCCTGTTTCGGGCCGACCGGTATATAACGATGCCGATTCCCGCAAGGACCAGCAGCAGGATCGGTGCCACCACAGTGGCGACGAGGCGGACCTGCTCGGCTCGGTTCTGCTCGTCAGTGAGCCGGTTGCTGGTGATCTGTAGCGTCTGGGTGTACAACTCATCGACCGATTGATGCACCGCATCGGCTGCAATGTAGGCATCGTCGACCGACACGATTGTGGTGGTTCTCCCACTTGCAGCAAGGACGACCTGGTCCAAGACGGACATGGAATGGCCGGTCAGCACCAGGTTGATTGCCTCTTGGCTGACTCCCAGTTCGCCGAGGGTGGAGAGGTCGGTTGCGTACCGCTCGCTGGCAAGCTGGGCATCGGCTGCGAGGCTGGCTGGGGTAGCCAGATAATCGAGAAAGCGGTTGACCGAGGGGGGCAGCGAAGGCGGGGTTCGGCTGGTTAACTCGGTCGCGATATAGAGATAGTCCCACGCGTTGCCAGATACGGCGGCGGCAGCTTCTAGATTGCGCAGCCCGTCGGTGTGGTGGTTGTCGGAGGGCACGATACCGAGGCAGCAGGCCGCGTTTGCGTAGGCGTCATAGGCGACAAACCGATCGAAGTAGTCGTCGATTTCTGCAGGATCCGTCTCGATCGTCATGGCCGACAGCCACCGCTGGGCTTCGTTGCCGACCGAGTCGCCTCGGATGTCCAGCTTGGTGGCTATGGCTAGGGCTGTCTCAATACTGGCGGTGCGGCGGGCAGTAAGCGGTGCCGCGATCATTGCTTGCTCGTCGCCGATGGCGTCGACGATCGATCCGGCGAGCTCGGAGGAAATGAGGCCCGTGGCGACCTGGCGTTGCTGCAACAGGGCAGCAGCGGCAATCTCGCGGTCCGCAACGGCGATGCGTTGTGCTGAGGACGCGCTGAAGGAGACTGCGATCGCAACTACAGCGACCGCCACTCCGCCTAGTCCCAATACGGAGAGAAAGGCGGCTGCTACCGACGGGCGTTTGTCAGCCATGGACTGTATATCGGGAGGTCGGCGCACGGTCTGAACCGTCGTGCCAAACTCTTGGGATGCCCATTCCATACCTGAGCGCCGAGTATCCGCTTCGTTTTGCCCATCGGGGGAGCCGAGTCCTGTGGCCGGAGAACACTGCCGAGGCCTTCCAAGGGGCCGTCGACCTCGGCTACCGCTATATCGAGACAGACGTTCGGATCAGCCGTGATGGCGTCGTCGTCGCTTTCCACGATTCGACGTTGCAGCGGACCACCAACGGGACCGGGAGTGTGGATAGCTGGGACTTTGACGACCTGCGTCGTCTTGATGCCGCCTGGTGGTTCGATGAAGGCAACGAGTACCCGCGGCGGGGCACCGGGGTCCGGATCCGGTCGCTCGCAGTAGTCTTCGAAACATGGCCAGACGCGTTCTTCAACATCGATCTGAAGGGACCCGGTCTGGAATGGGCTGTGGCCGATGTGATCAAGCGGCAGGGTCGAGAACACTCGACCTTGATTGGGTCTTTCACCGACAGGCGAATAGCCAAGTTCCGTCGCATCACCCACGGCGAGATAGCGGTGTCTGCCGGACCGGCGGCTGTATTGGCGATGGTGGCGGCATCCCGCATGGGTGGCACCGTGCGCCGACCCGTCGCCGCCTATCAGTTGCCCTTTGACTACAAGGCAGTCCCGATCGACCGCAAGTTGATCGATGCCATCCACCGCAGCGGTGCCCAGATACACACTTGGACGGTGGACGAGCCGACCGACATGAATCGTCTCTTGGACTTGGGTGTCGACGGGATTGTCTCGGACCGTCCCGACATCCTCAATGAGGTGTTGCGAGAGAGGGGTCACGATGTCTGAGACAAAGCTTGGTGAGGTGGCGTTGCTCCAGGTCCATGGTGATCTATTGAAGCACCCCGACCGTTACGATCCAGCTCCGCTAGTCCAGGTGAATGAAGCCAGTATCGATGCCGACGGCATGTTGGGCTGGACCGGGTCCGCTTGGGTGGTGGATGTCCATCACCGGGTCTGGCCGGGCCGTGGCGGGCGACGTCCGCTTTCTGTTGGATTCACTGGTCACTACGACAAGATGGGCACCAGGTTTCGAGACGTACCGCTGGGTGCCGCTGGCGAGAACATCATCGTGGATGCCGCCGGCGTGATGACCTTGGCCGACTTGGGGAAGCGTCTCGTTATCCGTGGCAAGGACGGCCGTCGGGCTGAACTGGTGAGACCAAAGGTTGCCAAGCCCTGCCTGCCGTTCACATCATTCATGCTCGACCTTCCAGTCGTGGGAACACTTGAGGAGATTGGCGAGGACCTGTCATTTCTTGACGATGGCACCCGTGGTTTCATCTTCGGCGTCGATGAGGGGTCCGAGCCGTTCCGAATCCAGGTTGGCGATGAGGTGTTCTTGGCCTAGACGCCGGGGGGACCCGCACGCACATTACGTGCCGGTATACATGGGTCGGGCCCTCTCCGGTACTTGCGTACATGCCGCCGGGATTCCGGCGCTGCATACGCAGGAATGGCAGGGCTGGCGGCGTGTCTCGTTCTTGCGTACATGACGCCACACCGCATTACCGGCGCTGCGTACGCAAGAAGCACGGGGACCGTCCTCGAACCGCCAATCCCGAGCGGCACAGGCTCGGGGGAGGTTCTCCGATGCCTATATGCCGGGAGGGATGAAGGGGAGACCCTGGAGCTGGATGATTCTGTGGATGGCAGCGTCGCGGGCTTCGTCAAAATCAACACCGTTTACCTGCAGAAGGTTCTCGCCCTTCTCCTGCAGATAGACCCGGTAGCTCTTACCGTTTCTGAGGACATAGAGTCCATCTTTTGGTCCGACGATGTTCCGTCCCAGGCTGAGCAGAGCATCGCTGTCAGGAATCTCGGTGATGATGTCGACCCATTCGAGATTGAAGGCTTCTTCGAAGTCGGCCCGCCCGCTGGCGCGTCTTCCGAGTATATGAGAGGCCATCCGTTGCGCCTTGAGGCCAAGAATGGCTCCGGCCTGTTCTTGTCGTGTGGGTCGTTCCATGGACCAGCGACGATAGCCGCCGCCGCAGACACACATGTCGAGAGTGACTTGGTTTAGCTGCGGTCAGCGTCGATGAGTTCGATGTCGACCATGAGCTGTTGGGCCAACTCCTCGAGAACATCAGTTAGCGCATCAGCGGAAACAGTATCGGGCAGAGCGAGGACCGCCCTGGCCCTGAACAGCGTCCCGCCATCCATCGGTGCGCTACTGGTTTCGGTCTCGAGCTCCTCGATGCTGACATTGCGACTGGCAAGAGCGTCGGAGATGTCGCGGACGAGGCCCTGCTGGTCGAGTCCGACGAGATCCAATATCAGGCGGATTGGTTCCTGGTGCGGTCGGCTCGAGGTTGACACTGTTGCGGTGATGTCGAGGAGACCGCGCGCTTCGAGCGGAGCGAGAGCAGTGACTAGAGCGTCGGTGTTCTCCTCGGCAACGGTCACTTTCACAATGCCGGCAAATTTGCCGGCGAGATGCGACATGCGGCTCGTTTCCCAGTTACCACCGTGGTCAGCGATGACACCCGATAGAGCCCGCACCAAACCTGCGTGATCGTCCCCGATAACGGTGAGTACGAGTGTTGCCATTCGCCAAGACTACTGGATTAGCGAGCGGCGAGCGCTTCTTGGGTTTTGCTGCGGAGTGCCTCACGTGCTTTGCCCGAGCGTGGCGATGCCTCAATGACAAGCGGTATCACGGTGTCACTGAGACGTAGCGAGAGACGACCGCGGAGGGACTTGTCGGGCATGATGCCAACGATGTCTTTGAGAAGCACCTGCCTGGTTCCGGAGACGTTGACGACCCGCAAATGTGAGTCAAGAAGACGGACCTCGGTGCGGGCTGAACGCGCCCCGATGAGAATTGAAAGTACGCAGGCCGCCATTGCCAGTTCCCCGTGAGTGACTTGTTCGTTTCACGAAGTGGCGAACCAAATGAGACCATCGGCTGCTGCCGCATCGCCGTCTCAACCTGCCGTGTGGTCAAGAATCTCGGAAACCAAGGTTGCGGCGCTCTTCTCGAACGCCTGGAAGTGGAATGAATGCGACGAAACAACCTTGCCTCCCCTTTGCTCAATGCCGGCACCGAGCAGCGCAAGGACTTCTGCGGTTCTTGCTGCGGTGTCGGCGAAGGTGTGGGGGAAGAAGGTGTAAGTGCAGAATATGCCGACCGGTTTGCCGTGGAGCTCCGGCAAGGCACTGATCCACTTGGTTACGAGTCGGACGGGTTCGCCCCCAAACGGGGTGTCGACCTTTGTCCAGCAGCCAATAACCAGCGCCGGTGCTGCCAGAAGGTCTTCAGAGACAGCCTCATTGATGGAGCGGACGAGGGTTGGTACACCGCGGGAGGCTGCGGCGTCCGCAACTGCCTCCGCCGCACGACGCGCTCGGCCTCGTCGGCCTTCGTACGCTATATACATCGTTCCTTTCCTCTGGATCGGTTACTCCGGCCCGCCATGGAACCAGTGATCGACGTTCTGTCGGAGATCACGTGCCGTTTCGATCCCTAGGTGCCTCTCGGCATGGGTCCACAGGTTCAACACCGCATGGATCGTGACAATGGGCGCCCAGATGATGATCAGCAGATATGCCCAGTCGAGGGTCGCCAGGTTTATCTCGCCGCTACGTCCTTGGCTCAGATCGACAGCGATAAACACGAGGCTGAGTAGAAGGAACGCAACTAGGTGGATCTTGCTGCCACGGGTGGAGAACATTCGTTGCACAACTGACATGTGCAGCCCTTCCCTCTGCACCAGTGTCGCGCCGATGGCGGCGGAGGTCTACGGCTTGTCACCGAGTTTCGTTGTGCTCGGTGGCCGCTTGGTCGATCTTGATGAAGATCGATTCGAATTCAGCTAGCTCGCTCTGGGTGAGGATGTCTACGACGAGCTTGCGGATAAGAGCAGAGTGGCCGGGCCAGGCTTGGCGGAGGGTGAGATCGCCTGCGGGAGTCAACCGGGCAACTACCCCGCGCCCATCGCCAGAGGCGCGGTTGCGTTCTACCCAACCGAGCTTGGCCATGCGTGTGATGGCGTGCGAAAGCCGGCTCGGGGAGTAGGAGAGCTGGGCGGCGAGTTCGGTCATCCGAAGTGACGAATCCGGGGATGATGACAGACGGCTCAGAATGCCAAAGTCATCAATGCTGAGATTGGATTCGGTACGCAGCTGATGATCGAGGGCCTTGGCCAAAGAGGACATGCCAGACACGTAGCGCAGCCATGTCTTGAGTTCAGTCTTGGACAGGGACATGGGCGGAATATTACTGGTTGTTGAGTGTTCAAATACCTGAAACGAAGATCGAGTCCGCCCGGCTCTGGAGCTAGGCGAGAGGGAGACCGAAATATGAATGCCGCTCTGTGGATTGTGCAGATCGTCCTGGCGATGATGATGCTGATGGCCGGTGCCATGAAGGTAATGAAATCGAAGGACGAACTCCACGAGAAGATGGGCTGGGTAGAAGACTTCTCCGAGAACACCATCAAAGCGATCGGTGGCCTCGAGGTGCTCGGCGCCATCGGTCTGATCCTGCCGGCTGTTACCGGTATCGCACCCGTCCTCGTCCCACTTGCCGCGGTCGGTCTTGCGATCACCATGGTTGGAGCTGTTGCGGTTCACGTCCGCCGGTCGGAAATGGCGAGCGTTGCGATCACGGTCATGTTGCTGGCGATGGCGGTATTCGTAGCCTGGGGCCGCTTCGGCGACTACGCCTTCTAAAGCGCGGGCTTGAGTTCTGTCCTGCAGAACTCACAAGCTGTGCGCAGCACAGCCGACTACCGCCTTCTAAAGCGCGGGCTTGAACGCCGCTCTGCTGTCTTCGTAGGTGCCGATCGCGGCGCTGTGTTCCAGCGTCAACGCAATGCTGTCGAGACCGTTGACGAGACGGTGCTTGGCGTGAGCGTCGATGTCGAACGATGCTTCGAAGCCGACTGACGTCACCGTCTGTGCAACGAGGTCAATAGTCACCAGGTTGTCTGGATCCTCGGCGATCTGGGTGAGGGTGGCGACTTCAGCATCGCTGAGCACCACCGGCAGCAATCCGATGTTGATGCAGTTGTTGTAGAAGATATCCGCAAACGAGGGCGCAATCACAGCTTGGAAGCCACGGTCTTCAATAGACCACGGGGCATGCTCCCGCGAGGAGCCGGAGCCAAAGTTCGGTCCGCTCACAAGAACGCTGGCATCGCGATAGGTGGGCTGGTTGAGGACGAAGTCCTCGATCAGCTCACCTTCTTCGTCGTACGACCATTCGTAGAAGAGGAACGGGCCAAACCCGCTGCGCTCGACTCGCTTGAGGAACTGTTTCGGGATGATGGCGTCGGTGTCGACGTTGGCCCGTGGCAGCGGTGCCATCTGCCCGGTGATGACGGAGATTGCTTCCATTACTTCCACTCCCTCACGTCAACGAAGTGACCGGCGACTGCGGCGGCGACCGCCATTTCGGGACTCACCAGGTGAGTTCGTCCGTTCCGCCCCTGGCGGCCTTCAAAATTGCGATTTGAGGTCGAGGCGCAGCGCTCGCCAGGCATGAGGATGTCGGGGTTCATGCCAAGGCACATAGAACATCCCGGTTCGCGCCACTCAAAGCCCGCGTCCTTGAAAATAATGTCGAGGCCTTCCTCCTCAGCTTGGAGCTTGACCAGGCCGGACCCGGGAACCACCATCGCATGAATGTCGGGGTGGATGGTTTTACCCTTGAGAAGCTTCGCACCGACCCGCAGGTCTTCGATGCGGCCGTTGGTGCACGAGCCGAAGAAGATGCGGTCAAGCGGGATCTCTGCGATAGGCGTTCCTGCGGCGAGGTCCATGTAGGCAAGCGCACGTTCGGCAGCGTCTCGGTCGAGGGGATCGTCGAACTCGGACGGGTCGGGAACCGAGCCAGTGACTGGAACACTCTGCGCTGGGTTGGTTCCCCAGGAGACATATGGGGCGAGGTCGGCGGCATCGATGTCGATCTCGACGTCGAACCTAGCGTCCGGGTCAGACGGCAGCGACTCCCAGTATTCAACTGCTGCGTCCCAATCTCCGCTCTTTGGTGCGTAGTTGCGGTCCTTGAGGTACTCGAACGTCGTGGCGTCGGGTGCGATCATGCCAGCCCGGGCGCCACCTTCAATGGACATGTTGCAAATGGTCATTCGGCCTGCCATCGACAGAGCCTCGATTGTCGATCCGCGGTATTCGATGACGTAGCCAGTGCCGCCGGCGACACCGATTCTGTTGATGATGCCGAGGATGATGTCCTTGGCGGTTACTCCAGCCGGGAGGTCGCCGTTGACGTTGACGGCCATCGACTTGGGGCGGCCCTGGGGGAGGGACTGGGTGGCCAGGACATGCTCGACCTCAGACGTGCCGATGCCAAAGGCGAGCGCTCCGAAGGCCCCGTGTGTGGAAGTGTGGGAGTCGCCACAGACAATCGTCATGCCGGGCTGGGTGATGCCCTGCTCGGGGCCGATCACGTGGACGATGCCCTGGCGGATGTCGTTGATGTCGTATATCTCGATGTCATGGTTCTTGCAGTTTTCCACGAGCGTGTCGATCTGCTTTTTGGAGAGGGGATCCTTGATTCCCAGGGCCCGACCTTCAGTCGGGACGCCGTGGTCAACAGTGGCCAGGGTCAGGTCGGGGCGGCGCACCTTGCGGTTGGTCAGGTCGAGGGACTCAAAAGCCTGTGGCGATGTGACCTCGTGGATCAGGTGGAGGTCGAGGTAGAGCAGGTCGGGCTCGTTGCCGCCGCCGTCACGGACGACATGGTCGGTCCAGATCTCCTCGTACATGGTTCTTGGTGCTGTCACCCGGCGTCTCCTATTTGTGACGGAGAACTGTAGTGGGATCCGAGGTGGTGGTCGGCACGATTGCGGCAGTGGTTGCGTGCACCGCTATTGCGGTGGGGTCGCCCACCGGTCTGACAGCGTGCGGATGATGGAGAAAGCCAAGAGGCCCCAGGCGAATCCGATGGTGGTTCCTGCAATGACGTCGATGGGTCGGTGGACTTCAAGCAGTACCCGTGAGTAGACCACGGCGATCGCCCAGATTGGGACGATCACTGTCATGGTGAAGCGGCGCCACCCTCCTAGCCATGTTGATCCGATTGCCGCAAGGGTGGCGGCGAATGTCATGGCGGCGGTCGAGTGTCCTGATGGGAACGAGTAACCCGTCTCGTGAATCCAGTGGGCACGAACTGCCGTCGAGAGGTACGGGGTCTGCGCTGCGGTCAACTTTTCGCCGAGGATCACCCTGCGTTCTTCCTTGTTGCCGGCAGCGTACAGAGAATCGGCATCGGGGAACTCGGCACCAAGAGCACCGGAGTCGGCCTGCTCGACGATATTGGGCCGAGCCGCACCAAGCCACGGTTTGACTGTGTGCTCGTTGAGTAATCCGTTGCCAACAAGGATGACCAGCAAGGTAACGGTGATTGCCAGGGCCTCGGTGGCGCGGCGATGCCTACTGAGCGACGGACGCGAGACAACCAGCACCACCGCCACGGCTCCGAACACCGGTAGTTGCGTCCATGATGCGGTGTCGGTGATGCGTACCACCATGTCGGCGAATGAGGTGTTGAGGGCGATGGTCGGTAGCGCCAAACTGAGCACCGTCGCCGCAAATGTGATGGCGATGACGACAGCGAGTGTCTTGTTGCGAACGGTGCTTGTTGGCATGTTGCGGATGATATTCGAATTGCGGCTGGTGATGATCTGTTGCGTCTTCGCCGTTACGCTGGTCAGATGATCGGTCTACTAGCAGCCCTGTTGTTGTTCCTCCCGCTGTCGTCCCCGTTTGGCGAGGCTGAGGCAACTGCGTCTTCTGCCGTTGATGGGCTGCGGCTGGAGGTGTCTGTCGAGGTCGATGGATCGCCAGTTGCGGTTGTAGCGCGCGGTGTTGCCGCAGGCCTGAGCGAACTACCGCCGGTAGCGCTGGCCAATCAGGGCGACGGTCGGTGGGTAGGCATCGTGGAACTTCCCATGATTGAGAACATCCTGTTGGGTTTCGAGAGCATTCCGGTGCGGGGGACGACCACGATGTCCGAGCTGCATCCGCTCACGGAGTTGGGTGTCGATGCGGCGTTGTTTTCGCTCGACGCCGTGGACACCGGTTTCGGCGAGAGTGATGATGATCCGCTGGTGACACCGGAGGGGGCTCGGTGGGGCTGGCTTGGCCTGGCGGCTGGTGCGGCGGCGCTGACATTGCTTGCGTTCTGGACCATCGGAACGGTTCGCAAGGGAGACGACGATGACCCGGTGGAGCCTACCCCTATTGACGATCCAGCCAACTGATTGACAGATGGTCGAGTTTCCTCGACAATTTGGCAAATGTCGACTGATCCGCAAATCACCGCGCAGAACGGCCTTGATTATGAGGTCGAAGAATATGTCCACGCCGAGACGCCGGAGCAACTGAAAGCGCTCGGGAGCAGCCTCCGTATCTCCATCTTGGCGCTGCTAAACGAGCGTGCCGCTTCCACCACTGAGCTGGCTGAGGCAATAGGTCGTCCTAAGGGGACCGTTGGCTATCACCTCAAGGTTCTCGAGGACGCCGGATTTATCCGGGTCGTGCGGACCCGAAAAGTGCGTGCGATGACCGAGAAGTTCTACGGCAGAGTTGCCCAAACCGTCGTCTACCACGGTGTCCCCGACTCGCAGGACCCGATGTTCATGGTGCAACAGGCGCTCAGCGAAGCAGTCATCGAGCCGGACAACGCAATGCCAGCGTTCACGTTGCGTCATGTTCGTATGAACCAAGACCAAGCGAGCGAGTTCTGGCTGGAGGTGGTGGCGCTTGCGGAGAAGTTCGCAAAAGCCCCCCGTGGCGGGGAGAACGTCTACGCCTTCTTGGGAGGCATCTATCCGACCCGTCTAACGACCCTGCCCGACGAGGAAGAGGTCACGTGACCAAGACCAAAGACAAGATCCATCTCGGGGGCCGGTATTGGCGTCTGTGGACGGCCAGCGTCATATCCAACCTTGGCGATGGTGTCGCCCAGATCGCGTATCCATGGCTGGCCTCGGCGGTCACCCGCAATGGTGTGCTCATAGCCCTGATCGCGGTGGCGCAACGTCTGCCGTGGCTCATCTTTACTCTGCCCGCAGGTGTGATTACCGATCGGGTCGATCGACGCAAGATCATGGTCGGCATGGATGCAGTGCGGACCGTGGTGACACTGCTAGTCGCGATTTTTGTGTTGATGAAGGAGGGGGCGCTGCCGGCTCCCGCCGAGGTCCAGGCCGGCCTCGAGGTTGCCACCGAACCGGTGATGTACACGGTGCTGTTGGTTGCCTCGTTGCTGTTCGGGTTTGCCGAAGTGTTGCGAGACAACGCGGCGCAGACGATCTTGCCCGCCATCGTCGAGCCCGAGGGTTTGGAGAAGGCCAACGCCCAGATGTGGGGCGTCGAGATGGTCGCCAACAGTTTTGTTGGCCCACCGCTTGGCAGCTTCCTCATTGGAATAGGGTTTGCTTTGCCGTTCTTCCTCGACGCCGGATCGTTTGCCGTCGCGGCCGGTCTTGTGTTCATGATTCATGGCAATTTCAAGACTCATGAAGAAGGCGAGTTGCCAGCCAAGATCGAGTGGCGCAAGGAGATAGGCGAAGGCTGGAACTGGCTGTGGCATCACCCGTTGTTGCGCCCGATGGCGATCATTCTCGGCTTCATGAACGGGCTCATGTCGATCACGATGGCGACGTTTGTTCTATTTGCCCAGGAGGTCCTCAACGTCAGTGCATTCACGTTTGCACTGCTAACTACCGGTGGGGCCATCGGTGGTTTGGCGGCAACGTTCCTTGCGAGCAAGGTCTCGGAGCGGCTGGGGAGCGGTCCGTCTCTGTACTTGACGCTGATCTTTGGGGCGGTGACATCGCTGGTGACTGGGCTTGCCTCGCATTGGTCAATAGCGTGGTTGATGTTCATCATCGGGACATTCACCGCGGTGCTGTGGAATGTGATCACGGTTTCGCTTCGCCAGACGATTATCCCGGACCGGCTCTTGGGTCGGGTGAACAGCGTCTATCGCTTCTTTGCATGGGGGATGATGCCGATTGGGTTGCTGATCGGCGGCTTGCTGGTGACTGGCTCGGAGGCAACGATGAGCCGCGACCTGGCCCTGCGTATGCCCTGGTTTGTCGTGGCGGCTTCGTGGGTGGTGTTGTTCTTCTATGCGGCTCCAAAGCTGACGACAGAAAAGCTCGAGTCAGCCCGAGCTGAAGGTATCGCTGCAAAGAAGGCGTCTGGCGAATTGCCCCCCGATGGCGAGGTTGTCACTGAGGCGATTAGTGAGGCCGGTATCGCCGGTGCTCCGCCCCCGATTGATGAGACTTCGGATAGCGACTGACGCCACAATCGAGTCCGAGTGCTACTGCCTCCTCCGGTTGGCTGCAGACGGGTCCGACTCAATGGTGGATTTAGGGACAACGGGTGCCCGGTAACCTTGATCTTCTCATGTCAGATCCCGGAACCCAGAGCTCCCCCGACCTATTCGAGGAGATCCCGAAAAACGTCTACCGGAGGAACTTCGCCGCGGGCTTGGTGCACGGGACCTTCTTGCAGGCTTCGACTGCGTTCTCACACATTCAGACAGTGTTGCCATCGTTCCTAGCGACGCTGACCCCTTCCACCGTTGCCGTCGGGCTGCTGGCAACGCTCTACGGGCTCGGATCGGTTCTTCCGCAGCTGTTCACCGCCCACCGCATCGAAGACCGCGCCTACGAGAAGAAGTATCTCTTGTGGATCATCACAATCAGGTGGGTGTCCTGGGCGATCATCGCTGGAGTCACTGCGCGTTATGCAGCGGACCAACCTCTGCTTGTCCTGTGGGTTGTTCTGGGTTTCTATGTCGTTTTTGCACTGGCTGGCGGAGTTGGGACGGTCGTATATGCCGATGTGTTTGCCAAGGCGATCCCGACCCGACGGCGCGGCTGGTTCGCCGGGTGGAAACAACTCCTCGGGTTTGTGTTGGCGATTGGCGCCGGGGCCGTAGTGGCGTGGATCCTCGACAATCAGGAACGATTCCCCTACCCGAGCAACTATGCCCTGATCTTTGCGTTGGCGTCGGGCGGGCTCCTCATCGCGTTTTCCGGCTTTGCGATGATTCAGGAGCCCCCGGGTTCCGCCGAACGAAGAACCAAGAACCTGCGCGAGATGCTGCGGGCCTCGATGCGACTGGCGAACGACAACCCGAACGTCCGCCGACTCTTGGTGGGAAACGGTCTCACCGCGGCGATGTTGTCAATAGCGCCATTCTTCACGGTGGCAGCTCTCAGCATGGGGGTACCGGAGGCTACGGTTGGGCTCTATCTCAGCACGCAAATGGCCGGCGCCGCGGTGTTCAACGTGTTGTGGGGTTGGACGGGTGACCGCTACGGCAACCGCCCAGTGATCATCGGTGTGGCCGTCAGCGGGCTTGCTGCCGCACTCGCGGCCCTTAGCGCGACAGTCGTCGGCGAAGGCACTCTGTTCCTAACGTTCCTGCTGACCGGCGCCACGATGAGCGGTTTCCGACTCGGCTATCCCAACTTCATTCTCGAAATGGCCCCGGAGCATCTCCGAGCTACCTGTGTGGCACTGCAGAACACGCTGCTGGCCCCGCTGGTGGTACTTCCTCTTCTCGTTGGGTTTCTTGCGTCGAGTGTTTCTCTGAGTTGGGTCTTTGGTGCGATGGCCATGCTCATGGCAGTCGCCGCGGTCGTCACGTGGCGGCTTCTCGATCCCCGCAACGACCCGGCTGGCGCCTGTATTTCGTAGCCCCGCCCCGCTCGTCCGAATGATCGCGGCGGCTAGCACCAGCCACACCTGTCTTCATCGGTAGTGGGCGGCCGCCAGGCAGACTCTCTACAGGTCCTTCTTGCGGAGCAGGATGGCAGCGGCAACGGCCGCCCCGACACCGGCGACAGTGGCACCAGACCACCACGGGTTCGGCGTGGGGATGCGGGTGCGCAGGCTGACCTGACGCTCGAAGTTGAGGATGGGCCACTCCCGCTCCTCAGCGACCTTGCGCAGTTCCTTGTCTGGATTGACCGCGATTGGGTTGCCGACCATCTCCATCATCGGCAGGTCCGTCGAGCTGTCCGAATACGCATAAGAGTTGGCAAGATCGATGCCTTCTCGTTCGGCGAGTTCATTGATGGCGTCGACCTTGCCCTCGCCCATGGCATAGATTTCGATCTCGGGGAGGAAGAAACCGGCGGCATCGGTCTTGACCTTGGTGGCAATGAAATCAGTGACCCCTATGTGACGTCCCAGCGGACGGACGATCTGTTCAGGGCTGTCGGAAACGATGATGACCTTGCGACCTTCACGCTTGTGCTGGTCAATGAGAGTCAACGCCTCGGCGTAGACGATCGGATCGGCGACTTCGTCGATGGTTTGTTCTACAAGCTGCTCGATCTCGGCGCGATGCCAACCCGAGGTGAGCATCAGCATCTGATCCCTGGCCCGTTCCAGCTGTTCTTCGTCCGCACCAAACAGCACATAGAACAGTTGGGCAAAGCCCATCCTCATGAGGGCACGTCTGCCAACGAATCCGGCCTTGTAGAAAGGCTTCCCAAAAGCCAGGGTCGAAGACTTGGCGATGACCGTTTTGTCGAGGTCGAAAAATGCTGCCTGCATCACCTAGATACTACGACCGATTCGTTCTATGAGTTGAGGCCTATGTGCCGACGCAGATGTCGCCGCGGTTCATACCGATTTTCGAACCCCTTGTTTCTGTCACTCGCTTCCAATATGTTCGAGAGGCTTCCCCACAGCGAGCCGGAGAAGGGGAAGATGGCCACTCTTGCCGTCACATGTCGCAGCGGCGGAGTGCTTGGAATCGTCACTCCACTGGCGCTCGCTGCGGCCGCGGGCACAGCGTTGGTTGTCGATCTCGATGCCGATGGCCCTCGCTATCCAGGCGACAGTTCGCTAGCCGAGCTGGTGAGGCAAGGGCCTCGCCTCGCCGATCTTCGTCCCACCCGCGACGGCATCGCCGTCCTACGCAATGGCGGGATCACGGCCGCTGCCGCCCACGAGGTGGTAGTCGCTCTTGTGGCGGGTTGGCCCTGCACGGTGCTGCGGATGCCGCCGGATGCGGAGGGGATTTCTGGTCCAATAGTGCCCGTCGTTCCGCTCCTTCCCGGGGGAATGACTCCCGTGAGCGATCGGCCTGCGGCCTACCAACAAATGGGCTGGCACGAAGACGCCCCGGGTCCTGGGGTGACGTTGCCGACCCCATCACGCCGTGCAGTCGGGGCGCTTCTTGAGGGGCGGATGCCGCTGTGGAGCAGGTGGATTGCGGCATGGACCCGAGTTTGGGAGGCGCCATGGGTGTAGTCGAACGTCTGGCGAGACGGGTCATTGCTGATCCCGTGGTGATGGAGCCCCACCTCGTCTCGGCTCGGGTCGCCGAATTGCTTCCTACCGAGGCTCCACTGCTCGATGCATCGGCGACCACGGCAGTCGTTGACACTGTGATCGGTCTCGGGCCTTTGCAACCGCTCCTTCGCGACGCAACGGTCAGCGATGTTCTGGTCAACGGTGACGGCCAGGTATGGGTGGAGCGATCCGGAACGCTGCAGCGGTCAGAGGTGTGTTTCGAGGACCCGGCGCAACTCGTGGCGGCAATCGAAAGGGTCATCGCCCCACTGGGGCTTCGTCTCGATCGGGCCAGCCCTGCCGTGGACGCCCGGCTACCGGACGGGTCTCGGCTGCACGCCATTGTCCCGCCGGCCTCGGTTGACGGTCCGGTGCTCGCGATCCGCCGCTTCGCCGAAGCCGTGGAGAACCTTGGCCAATTGGTCGCCCTCGGCGCGGTCTCTGCGGCTGGTGCCGAGCTGTTGTCTGACCTTGTGGTAACCCGACGCAACATCCTCATCTGTGGCCCAACTGGAGCCGGCAAGACAACTCTGCTCAACGTCTTGTCTGACAAGATCCCCGATGGCGAGAGGGTCGTGACCATCGAAGACGCCGCCGAGCTGCGGCTGCACGGTCATGTCGTCAGGCTGGAGGGCCGCCCGGCCAACACCGAGGGGATCGGTGCCATCTCGCAACGCCAGTTGCTCCGTCATGCACTTCGGTTGCGGCCCGACCGGATCATCGTGGGAGAAGTTCGTGGTGCCGAGGCTTTCGACATGCTGCAGGCCATGTCCACGGGACACGATGGATCGATGTCGACCGTGCATGCGCGTTCCGCGGCGGAGGCTCTGTGGAGGCTGGAGACTCTGGGCCTGCTCGACCCGGCGGCCAGCGAAGCGACACTACGGCGGCAGATCGTTGCAGTTCTCGATGCGGTGGTGGTGGTCGGCCGTCGCGACGGTCAGCGAGTCGTTCGGAGCATCAGCGAGGTCGGCGACGATCTGGTGGAGGTGTACCGATGCTCCTGACTGCTGCCGGGGTGGCAGCTGTGCTGCTGTGGGACGACCTCCGCGGGATGTGGCCGCGACAACGCACCGCTCGGCTTGATGAGGTGCAGTTCCTGAGCTCGATTCACGCCGAGCTGAGAGCGGGCGCATCGCTGCGCTGGGCCCTGGCGACAGCCGCCGACGGTGTCGACGACAGCACCGTAGGCGAGGTGCAGCGACTGGCGCTGGCAGGGGTCCCGCTGGCAGTGATCGCACCACACCTTGGTGGGTTTCCCCAGAACGGTCGCAGGCTTGCGGCGGCACTCCAGGTGGCGGCTATTGCCGGTGGCCGGTCCGCAGACGTCTTCGCCAGGCTTGCGCAACGGGGAGCTGAAGAGAATGCTCTCGCTCGAGAGAGGCGGGTGTTGACGGCTCAGGCCCGTTTGTCGGCGATGGTGGTGGGTGGACTGCCGGTGTTGTGGCTCGTGTTCGGAGGCGCACGCCGCATCGCTGCCCTGGCCGAAGCGGGTGGTGTTGGGCTACTGGTTGCGGTGGCCGGCCTGTCGATGGAGCTAGTCGGCGGCTTCCTGGTGTGGCGATTGGCGAAAGCATGATTGTGGCTTTGATCGGAGCGATCGTCTTCGCTTGGACGGATCTCTCGGCCACAAGAGCCGTCGCGGCCTGGAGCGTCGGAGCAGTGGCCTTCGAGATGCCCAGTCTTCTGCTGTTGCTTTCACCCTTTGGACTTGTGGCGGTGGCGGTGCGCCGGCTGCGTGTCACACAGGCAAGGAAGACGAAGGCTGCCGCTGATCTCGCGGCCCTATGCGATCTGACCGCAATCGGACTGACCGGGGGGCTTGGTATCCAGCCTGCCCTTGAGATTGCCAGTGGGCATATCGGGCCTGCTCTTGCCGACGACATAGGCCGGGTGCTCCGCCAGGCCAGGGTGGCCGGAATCGCAGCTGCGATGTTGGGTGCCGGCGGTTCTGGTCAGCGGCTGTACCGAGTCATCGGGCAGGCCGCCGCGACCGGGGCTCCGCTGGTCAGCTCGGTGGCACGATTGGCCGACGACCTCTATGCCGAGCAGGCGACTATTCGCCTCCAAAAGGTGCGGCGTCTTCCTGTCGCTCTGTTGTTTCCTCTCACCCTTTTGATCCTTCCCGGATTCCTGCTGCTCACGATCGCACCTGTGATTGTTGATTCGCTTGCCCGTCTGGCGATGTAGTTCCCGCTTCCCACCGAACCGGCCGGCTGTCGGACTATCAATTGGAGTCAAGAATGAAACGGATCTTTCGTAGCGAGTCTGGCCAAGCGACCGCCGAGTATGCCCTAGTGGTGGTGGCCGCGGCAGCCATTGCCGGTGCGTTGATTGTGTGGGCGACCAGTACCGGTGCCCTGTCTAGCCTCTTTGATTCGGTGATCAACCGGGTAACGAGCTGGGTGTGATGAACCGGGGCAGCTCCACGGTCGAGTTCGCACTGCTGATCCCGTTGGTTGTCTTGCTGCTGGCTCTCATCGTCGAGGTGTCTCTGGCAGCACGGCTGCAGATCGAGGTCGTCGGAGCCGCTCGGGAAGGAGCCAGGGTGGCCGCCACCACCCCGGACCCTGCGGCGGCGCTGACCGCAGCAACCACGGCGCTTGGTGAGCGCGGCGGCGAGGCCCGGATTGCCGTGCACCGGCCTCACGTCATCGGTGCCACGGCCGAGGTACGCGTGTCGCTGCCCTACCAAGTGAGACTCCCGCTGTTCGACCACATCACCATTCCGCTGTCGGCGTCTGCGGCGATGCGGGTCGAGCGTTGAGGTACGAAAGGGGTTCGATCAGTCTCGTGGTCGGAGCGCTGGCCGCATTGGCAGTGGTCGCGATGACCTTGGTTATGGACGTTGCTCACCTGTACGCCGCACGCGCCAACCTTGTGATGGCCGCCGATGCAGCGGCCCTCGCCGCCGCTCCCGTCACGTTTGCATCTTTTGGTACCGACGGAAACCCGGTGCATGCTGCCTCAGCTATGGCGGCCGGCAACGGTGCCATGCTCCTTGAGTGCAGTTGCGAGATCGATAGGGGCTGGGCTCCACGCCGGGTCGTGGTGACTGTGGGTGCGACGGTCGATCTTGTCCTGCTTGGTGACCGCTCGCTAACCGCAGGCGCAGCCGCCGAATTCCGGCCGGTCGATCTGGGTCGCGGCGAAAGCTAGATACGCCCGCCAACCACCTATTCGGCAGTAGATTGGTGTCCTCGTCGAGAGGGTCCCAAATTACCGATACTGCAACTATCGAGCGCGAGTTCACTGACGGCGCGACCGCCATTGTTCGTGGTGCATTGGCAAGCGGCTGCGACTTCTTCGCCGGCTATCCGATCACGCCGGCATCGCCGATATTGATGATGATGCTGCGCGACCTTCCGGCCCGTGGTGGTATTGGCATGCAAGGCGAAGATGAGATTGCATCCATCGGCATGTGTCTCGGGGCCGCGATGAGTGGCGCCCGGGCGATGACGGCAACATCTGCACCCGGCATCAGCCTTTACAGCGAGAACATCGGCCTCGCCATCATGGGTGAGGTTCCGCTGGTCATCGTCGATGTGCAACGCCTCGGCCCGGCAACCGGCGGCGCTACGACCGTTGCGCAAGGAGACATCCAGTTCGTTCGGTGGGGCACGGCAGGGGGCTACCCCATGATCGTGCTCGCCCCGTCGAGTGTTCCCGAAACGTACGGGCTCACCGCGAAGGCATTCGAACTCGCCGAACGATTCCGGTGCCCAGTCTTCCTACTCACGGACAAAGAGATCGCGATGACCCTCTCGGCCATCGACGTCGACGAGTACCCCGAGGTCGGCGCTGTCGAACGTGTAGAGAAGGACAGCGGTCTTCCCTACGCCTGGGAACCCTCTGACGCGGTTGAGCCGATGCGGCGGTACGGCGACGGCGACCCGTTCCGGCTCACGGGTTCCTCCCACGATGAGGGGGCCTACATCACGAAGAATGCAGACAAGGTCGGGGCGCTCAACCAGCACCTGATCGACAAGATCGAAGAGCACAGGGACGAGATCGAGATGGTCGACGCCGACCCGGACCCTGCCGCCGACACCCTCGTCATCTCATACGGCGTGACGGCCGGGGCTGCCCGGGCGGCGATTGCCGAGCTCCGGTCGGACGGGGTCCCGACATCGGGTCTCGTCGTACAGAGCCTCTGGCCGATCCCGGAGGCGGCGCTTGCCGCCGCCCTCGAAGGTATCAACCGCGTCATCGTTCCGGAGCTCAACATGGGCCTGTATCACAGGGAGATCGACCGACTCGCCGGTGAGCGCGAAGTGCTCGGTGTCAACCGCGTGGACGGCACGTTGATCACCGTCGACGAGATCGTCGAGGCCGTGCGATGAGCGCCATCACGATTACCCCGATCGCCACTTTCAGAACCGACGACCCCTACCCGTTCTGCCCCGGGTGCGGACACGGACCGATCCTCGATCGCCTCAACGAAGCCATGATCAAACTCGACCTCGACCCGGCCAAGGTCGTGATCGTCTCGGACATCGGCTGCTCTGGCCTCTCCGATCAGTACTTCACGACTTCGGCATTCCACGGACTCCATGGCCGGTCAATCACGTACGCAACCGGCATCAAGCTCGCCAATCCCGATCTCGAGGTCATCGTCATCATGGGTGACGGCGGCACCGGGATCGGCGGCGCACACCTGCTGTCGGCGGCGCGGCGAAATATCGGGATCACGGTGATCGTGATGAACAACCTCAACTTCGGCATGACCGGCGGCCAGCACTCCACAACGACGCCCGAAGGTGGTGTCACGTCGACGACACC
>JASJHC010000014.1:0-11398 GCA_033791245.1 Acidimicrobiia bacterium
ATTGGGGTGACGTTCTTGTCGTAGAGCTCCTTACGATGTTCGGGGTTTCCGAGATCGGCAAGGATCGCACCGTGGATGTGCGGATGGAGTGTCTTCACCCGACCATCGAGCATCTCCGCCGAGCCGGTTACCGACGCAACCGGGGTGACAGCAATGCCAGCACTGCGCAGCACTCGGGCGGTTCCACCGGAGGCAACTATCTCAATGCCCTCCGCAACCAGATGCCCGGCGAAGTCCATGAGACCAGTCTTATCGCTCACTGAGAGCAATGCGCGACGGACCTTGGTACGGCTCATTGGGACCCCTTAACTCGACCCTACGCGAGTTGCATCTGTCGGCAGCATAGGCCAGTGGACGAGTCATACCAGCGGCTCAACCGATGGTCGCTCCTGCTCAACGGTTCATCGCTTCCAACATCGCAGCACCCATGTCAGTCGGGGTTGGAGCTACGACGACACCGGCGTTCTGGAGTGCGCTGATTTTGTCCGCTGCCGTCCCCTTGCCTCCGGAGATGATGGCACCGGCATGCCCCATACGTTTGCCTGCGGGAGCGGTCGTGCCGGCGATAAAACCTGCCACCGGCTTTGTCATATTTTCAGTGATCCAAGCGGCGGCGTCTTCTTCGGCAGTGCCACCGATCTCGCCGATCATGATGACACCCTCGGTTGCCGGGTCGTCGTTGAACGCCTTCAGACAGTCGATGAAGTCAGTGCCGTTGACCGGATCGCCACCGATACCGATTGCAGTCGTCTGCCCGAGACCTACCTGGGTGAGCTGATGGACAGCCTCATAGGTAAGGGTGCCGGACCGACTGACTACGCCGACCCGTCCCGCCTCGTGGATATATCCGGGCATGATGCCGATCTTGCATTCACGAGGAGTGATGACGCCAGGACAGTTCGGTCCGACAAGGCGTGTACTGCGCGTCTCGACATAACTCTTGGCCTTGACCATGTCGGCAACGGGAATGCCCTCAGTCACGCATACGGCCAGATCAAGCCCAGCATCAGCCGCTTCCATAATTGCGTCCGCAGCGAACGGTGGCGGTACGTAGATAACGCTCACGGTGGCACCGGTCGCCGCCATGGCTTCCTTCACGGTGCGGAAGACTGGTAGCTCAACCCGGTAGGTATCGCCCCGCCCCGGCACTCCGGAGTGATCGGTCTCCCCCTCAAATACCTCTGTCTGTCCGGCCCGCGACGGGTGAACTGCCCCAACCATCTGGGTGCCGTAGGCGATGGCCTTGTCAGTGTGGAACCGACCGGTTTTACCCATACCTTGGACAATCACTCGTGTTGTCTTGTCAACGAGAACGCTCATGCCTGTGTCGCCTCCAGGATCTTCTGTGCGCCATCTTTCATATCGGTGGCGCTCACGATGTTCAGACCAGACTCGTCGAGTATTTGCTTGCCAAGCTCGACGTTGGTGCCCTCAAGCCTGACGACAAGCGGCATGTCGAGTCCAACCTCGGCCACCGCGTCGACGACCCCTTGGGCAATCGTGTCGCACTTCATGATTCCGCCAAAGATGTTTACAAAGATTCCTTTTACGCTGGGATCCCTGGTGATGATCTTGAAGGCTGCCGCGACCTGGTCCTTGTCGGCACCCCCGCCAACGTCGAGGAAGTTGGCTGGTTCGCCGCCGACATATTTGATTATGTCCATGGTTGCCATGGCGAGCCCGGCTCCGTTGACCATGCAGCCGATCGTGCCGTCCAGCTTGATGAAGCTCAGACCGTATCCAGAGGCTTCGATCTCGGCGGCATTCTCCTCGCTGAGGTCACGCATATCTTGGACATCAGGGTGCCGGTACAGCGCGTTCGACTCAAAGCTCATCTTCCCATCAAGCGCCATAACCGCCCCATCGGTGGTCACAACAAGCGGGTTGATCTCGATCAGGTCGGCATCCAACTCCACAGCAGCTGTGGCTAGCGCCTTAACGAAACGAACACCGTTCTTGAAGGCAATCCCTTCTAGCCCAAGACCGAAGGCAATCTCCCTTGCCTGAAAATCGAGCAGACCCAATCCCGGGTCGATCTCGGCTTTGAGGATCTTCTCCGGCGTTTCCTCAGCCACTTTCTCGATCTCGGTTCCACCCTCGGTTGATGCCATGACGATGTTGCGGCTAGAGCCACGATCGAGGAGCACCGACAGATAGAGCTCACGCTCGATGTCGATCCCCTGCTCTATGTAGAGCCGGTTGACCCGCTTGCCCTCCTCGCCGGTCTGCACCGTAACGAGGGTCGATCCCAGCATGCGCCCCGCCAGCTGAGCGACTTTGCTCTTTGCCGCTTCGACACCGTTTTCAATGCCATCAAGTACAACAATGACGCCACCGAGGTCGGGGGCCTCTTTGAACCTGCCCTTGCCTCTGCCGCCGGCGTGGATCTGGGACTTCACGACGATCACTGGGTTGCCTGTGGCTTCGATAAGCGGAGCGACCGCGCCGATCGCCTCAGCAACAGAAGTAACGGCCTGTCCCTCAGGAACAGGGATACCGCGGGCTTTCATCAGCTCCTTTGCTTGGAACTCATGGATTTTCAAGTTGGTCCTCCTTTGCCCCGGTCAACCGAGGACCGGGGCGGGGCATCGGCAGCGGGTGGGGATTTCTCACTCCCTATGCGAAAAGCGCTCATCTACCCATTCGGTGATATCTGACAGTGGGGTACCGGGGGTGAAGATCATCTCCAACCCGGCGGCTTGGAGCTCAGGTATGTCCTCGTCGGGGATGATTCCGCCCCCAAAAACCACAATGTCCTCGGCGCCGCGTTGGCGCAGCAACTCAACGATCCGGGGAAACAGCGTCATATGGGCGCCAGAGAGCACCGAGAGTCCTATGCCATCGACATCTTCTTGGATAGCTGTTTCGACCACCTGCTCGGCCGTCTGATGCAGGCCCGAATAGATGACCTCGCACCCAGAGTCACGAAGAGCGCGGGAAACAACCTTGGCTCCCCGATCGTGGCCGTCAAGACCTGGTTTGGCTATGAGAATACGTACTGGCATTGCGCTGCTGACATTAGCCGCGGCGAACGTGCCGAGGACGGCTGCGCAAAGCGCAGCTTGCGAGTTCGGCCAACGAACTCCACAGGAGTTCGCCCGACCTCGTGGCGGTGGTAGAGCGCGGCTTGCATGTCGGAAGTGGCAATGCTCAGCACACTGCTAGACCTTCTCTAGTGGTGCTAGCTCTAGATGAAGGTGTTTCACGCCGAGACCGTCGAAGTCGACGACCGCTTCGACACCAATCACTCTTCGGATCGTGCCCACTCCCCATTTGGTGTGGCGAACTCGGTCTCCGACCTCCAGGTCCGCTGCCTTGATCGTGGGCCGTGCGGTGCTCATGTTTAGCTTCGAGGGTCGCTTCCGTTTGCGTGCGGTCTCGACGAGATTCTCGGGCAACTCTTTGAGGAATCGACTTGGTGGGTTGTAGTTGTTCGAGCCGAACATGTTGCGGCTCCATGCTCTGGAGAGAAACAGGCGTTCCATGGCTCGGGTGATCCCGACGTAGCAAAGACGTCTCTCCTCTTCGAGCTCGGCTGGATCGCCAAGGGAACGCATGTGCGGGAAGACACCGTCTTCCATGCCAACGATGAACACCACGGGGAACTCCAGTCCCTTGGCGTTATGCAACGTCATCAGCGTGACGACCTCGCTGTCGTCGAAGCTGTCCACATCCATGACCAGGCTGATCGACTCGAGGAACAGCTCGGTCTTGCGTAGCCCATCGAGCTCCGCCCACTCCTCTCGGCCATACGAAACGGGACCGTTCTCCTCAAAATCACCAGCAGCAGACACGAGCTCCCTGAGGTTCTCTTCACGGCCCATCGCTTCAATGGAGCGCTCCGATCTGACCATATCGAGGTAACCGGTCTCAGAGAGAATGGCCTCAAGACCAGCTGTCGGCCCCTGCTCGGCGAGGAAAGCCAGGTGGTCTATCAGTTGCACGAACTCCGACATCGACTTCTGCGCACGCGCCGAAAGCCGGGGGTTTTCGTGGGCATTGCGCAGCGATCCTAGGAACGTGAGGCCCTTGTCCTCAGCGTGTCGATCAGCATGGGCAACACTCGTCGCTCCAATGGCCCGCTTGGGAACATTGACGATTCGCTTCGCTCCTACCGTGTCGTCGGGATTGATGACCACTCGCAGGTAGGCAAGTACATCCTTGACTTCGCGGCGGTCGTAATACTTGACACCACCCACAACCTGATACGGCTGTTGATGGTTCACGAACGTCTCTTCGAGGACGCGGCTCTGCGCATTGGTCCGATAGAACACAGCGATGTCGCGTGCGTTGCGGCCCTGCGCTCTTAGATCTGCGACGGCATCTGCAACAAAGCCAGCCTCGTCGTGCTCGTCCTCGGCCTCGTAGCTGACGATCTTGTCGCCATGGCCGAACTCGGTCCACAACCGTTTTGGCTTCCGATTCGGATTGTTCGCAATAACAGTGTTGGCGGCCTGAAGAATCGTCTCGGTAGATCGATAGTTCTGCTCCAGCATCACGATCTGGGCGTCGGGGAAATCCTTCTCGAACTCATTGATGTTGCGGATATCTGCCCCGCGGAAGCGGTAGATGCTCTGGTCTCCATCGCCAACCACGCACAGGTTGTGGTGGGTCTCGGTGAGAAGCCGCACCAACACATATTGGGCGTGGTTGGTGTCTTGGTACTCATCGACGAGTACATACTCAAACCTGTCCTGATACCGCCGCAACACCTCAGGGTGAACACGGAACAGGTCGACGGTCAGCATCAGCAGATCGTCAAAGTCCATCGCCGATGCCTCAACCATGCGCTGTTGGTAAAGCCGGTATACGTCGGCGACCTTCTCGTGATAGAACCCTGAGTCAGAAGAGGCAAACGACTCGTAGTCGATCAGTTCGTTTTTGGCGTTGGAAATGGTGGCACGGATGCTGCGTGGCGGGAACCGCTTCGGATCAAGGTCAAGGTCCTTCACACACATGGTCACCAGACGAAGCGAATCAGCCGAGTCATAGATCGAGAAGGACGACCGATAGCCGAGGTGATGAGCTTCCCGACGCAGGATCCGAGAACAGGCGCTGTGGAAAGTGGAAACCCACATATCACGGCCGACCGAACCGACCAATGCTTCGACACGGTCCTTCATTTCGCCTGCGGCTTTGTTGGTGAAGGTGATAGCCAGAATCCCGAAAGGCGAAACGTTGTGGTCCCTGATCAGGTGGGCAACCCGGCGTGTCAACACTCGCGTTTTGCCGGACCCGGCACCTGCGACAACAAGCAGCGGGCCCTTCACCGCAGCGACGGCTTGCCGTTGCGCGGGGTTAAGGCCTTCGAGAAGGGGGGAATCGGGCATGGGGCAGGAGTATACGAGGGTGAACTACCCGGATGTAGTACCGCTGGAATTAGCCTTCTGTTGCTGTGCGGGTGGC
The DNA here is from genome assembly GCA_033791245.1 of Acidimicrobiia bacterium. Taxonomy (GTDB): domain Bacteria; phylum Actinomycetota; class Acidimicrobiia; order Spongiisociales; family UBA5794; genus JAAETI01. Next base: position 5,407 of record JASJHC010000014.1, read on the forward strand.
TGCGCTCTCGGAATCACCAAAGGTGACTTCCCCGCAGGCGACTTCCTACTCGTTGCCGAGTAGCGCTCGCAACTGGGCGGCGAGGGCCCCCTCGCGGAAATCAGCTTTCTCGAAGAATGCATTGACCCCAGCTTCGAGAGCGCGCTCCTGGTCGGCGGTCTTGGCAACTCCCGACAGCATCACAATCGGGATCTGGATACCGGCGGCGCGGACCTTCTGGACCAGTTGCACACCATCTTGCGCCGGCATGGAGAAGTCAACCACAAGGGCATCGACATGGGTCTCGTTCAATATTTCCATGGCCTCAAATGCACTCTCGGCAACGCTGGTGCTGAACCCGCTTGAGGCCAGCGAGCCAGCTATGACGGCGCGGGCACCCTGTGAGTCATCAACAACCAACACTCGGGCTCGTGCTGCAACCGGCTGTGGTACCGACTGGCAGAGCTGCACGACTGCTCCCGCATCGAGAATTAAAACGATACCGCCGCCCCCCATAAGAGCTGCACCGGTGATGTGCGACGGACCCGCAACTACCGGCCCGAGCTCCTTGGCCGCGACCTCCCTTATACCGACCACATCGGTGACCGTGACCGCGGCACTGCCGGCCCGGTGTGAGATGGCGACAACCTGGCTCGGCGGTCGGTTATCGGTAGCTCCGACAACCGAGGAGATCGGTGCGACGGGGAGCTCGTTACCTTCGAAGAACATAGACTGACGGTCACCTTGAGCTTTGATCCCCGCAGACTCGATTGGGATGACTGCGTCAACCACGGCTTCGGGGATGCCCCATTTCATTCCGCCCGAATCGACAATAAGAACACGCTGGAGATCCCGGACGGTGGGTACGACGAGGGTAACCGTGGTCCCGACCCCGTTCTCTGATTCGACCCGGATCCGCCCATAGAGCGATTCGACAGCATCGGCCACGTTGGACAGACCGGCGCCGACGCTGTTCAACTCGTCGCCAGCTGTGGTTGTGAATCCTGGAAAGAAGATGATGGGACGGAGCGTCTCAACATCTATCGGCGCATCGGCCGCGACCAGACCCTGCGCTACGGCAAGCTGGTGCACCATGGCGTAGTTGATACCGGAACCGTCATCGGCCACAACCACCTCAAAGCTGGCACCACGGCGAGCCAGCGACACTGAAATCACACCGGTTGCCGCCTTGCCGGCGGCTTCGCGGATCGATGGGAGTTCGATGCCGTGATTGATCGCGTTGACGATCAACTGCCGAACCGGATCAGAAATCTTGTCGAGAACCTGGCGGTCAATGTCAAGATCCTCAACGGCTTGGATCTCGAACCTGATTTCCTTGCCAAGCTTCTTGGCCAGGTAGCGCACCAGCTGAGGCAGTGTGTTGGTCATCTGGCGAACGGGTACCGCACCGAGCTCCATGGCGTTCATTTCCAACGCAGAGGTTGCTCTGACCAGTTCGGTCATGTGCTCGACCATCTCCGCGGTGACCGTTGGTGCGTACCGCAGCTCGGCGAGCATGCTATCGAGCTCGACCCGCATACTGGCCACATAGTTGATCAATCGGTAGAGGCGTCCGGCACTCACCTGGATGGTCTGGCCTGATGCCCAGTTCTCGAGAGCGCCGAGCAATCCACCGAGGTCCGGCCCATAGACCTCTTGCTCGTCGTGGTCCTCAGGATTCACCGATCCGATGAATTCCTGAGGCGTTGAGTGGTCGAGCGGCACGTTCCGCGCTGAGACGACACCCTGACGCGCTACGACCGGGTCAGGCTCGGCTGGAGCGGTGGGCTGCGGGTGAGGGGCGACAACGGGAGGGGGCTGAGGTTGCGGCGCTTGGACCGGGGGCACGGGCGGTGCCGGCTCGAAACGTGGTTCTGGAGTCGAAGGCGTGGCAGCAGGAGGTATCGGGTCAGGAGCGGGAGCTTCGGGAGGAGGAGACGGAGCAGGTGGTGGAGCGGGGGCAGGCACCGGCTCGGCTGCCGCTGCCGTTTCTTTGACTTGCTCAACAGTGAGCGCTCCCGGCAGTTGCACAACGTCGGCAATCTGTGGGTCGCTCTCGGGGACAGGCTCAGGTGTTGGCTCGGCGGCGGCCGGGGCAGGGGCAGGCTTGTCGGCATCTTCGATCGGCTCCCCAAGCGAATACCCGGTTGCCCGATTGAGCTTCTCCATGGCATCGACCATCTCACGACTGCCGGTGTCGGGGTCGGCTTGGGTCGCGTCGTCGAGGGTTTCGGCCAGCGTTACCAGACAGCGACCCAGATTGGGATACGGCTCGATGTCTCCAGCCTTGATCGCCCGCCACAAGTCCTCAATCATCTTGCCGGCATCGGATATGGCCTCAAAGCCCATCACCCGAGCGGTTCCCTTGATGGTGTGACCTTCGCGGAGCATGACGCCAGACATCTCGTCGTCAACCCCACCACTACTCATGGCTTTGCCGCCCACGATTAAGCGTTGCGACCGTTCCGCAACCTCATCGAGAAACATCTGGAGAAGCTCAGGATCTGCGCTCCAACTCACCGTAATTGCCCTTCTGGCGCCCGTTCTTCAGGCTATCGACGTTACCAAGAGGCCACTTAAGGCATAAGGTCGCTGTCAGCCGTGCAGCAACCGTTGCCGATACTCGTCTATTCCCATTCAATGGTGGAAGGCGGCTTTGAGGAAACATCGTATGCCACCCGGTTGATGCCAGCGACTTCGTTGATGACCCGAGATGAGATGCGCTCCAGCACCTCATACGGCAACCGCGCCCAATCTGCGGTCATTGCATCTTCGCTGGTGACAGCGCGCACAACGATGGGGTAGGCATAGGTGCGGCCGTCACCCTGAACTCCAACAGATCGGATGGCAGGTAACACGGCAAAACTCTGCCACAACTCGTTATAGAGGCCAGCGCGGATTACCTCTTCGAGCACTATCGCATCGGCGGCGCGGAGGATATCGAGTCTTTCCTTTGTGACCTCGCCAATGATCCGCACTGCAAGCCCTGGTCCGGGGAAAGGTTGCCGCCATACGATTTCTTCCGGTAGACCGAGTTCCTCGCCAACCGCACGGACCTCGTCTTTGAACAGATCACGCAAAGGCTCGATCAGACTGAGTTCCATGTCTTCAGGAAGACCACCGACGTTGTGGTGGCTCTTGATCTTGGCGGCATCGGCGGTACCCGACTCGATCACGTCGGGATAGAGAGTCCCTTGCACGAGGAAGCTGACATCGGTCACCTCGGTGGCGACCTCCTCAAAGACTCTGATGAATGTCTCGCCGATGATCTTGCGTTTCTCTTCTGGATCAGTGACACCCGCCAACGCCGCAAGGAAACGATCTTCGGCTTTGACGTGGATGAGGTTCATGTGAAAGTTGGACCGGAAGGTCTCCTCAACCTGGATCGCCTCGTCCTTGCGAAGCAGACCGTGATCCACGAACACACAGACCAGCTGGTCCCCGATAGCTTTGTGGACTAGTGCAGCCGCTACCGAAGAGTCGACGCCACCCGACAAACCACAGATAACCGATCCCCCGTCAACAGTGTTGCGGACCGCCTCGATGGATTGCTCAATGATGCTGGCATGGGTCCACAGGGGACGCGCATGGCAAGCGTCGTACAGGAAGTGTTTCAGCATCTCCTGCCCACGCTCGGTATGACCGACCTCGGGATGGAATTGAACACCGTAGATGCCACGGGTGCGGTCTTCCATGGCCGCCACCGGCGAGTCTGGCGTTGCTGCAGTGACCTCAAAACCGGCCGGCGGCTCAGCAACGGCATCGCGGTGACTCATCCACACCACCTGAGCCTCGGGCAGTGTCTTGAGTATTAGCGATGGTGCGGTAACGGTGATCTCTGCCCTGCCGTATTCGGCAACGTCGTTGCGGGCCACGTCTCCGCCTAGCGCATGTGCGATGACCTGATGGCCGTAGCAAATCCCCAGTATTGGAATACCAAGATCGAGGATGTCCGCGTCAAGATCGTAGGCATCGTCGGCGTACACGGAGGCCGGGCCACCGGAGAGGATGATCCCGATCGGCGCCATCTCGCGGATTTCCTGGGCAGTAATCGTGCGTGGGACGATCTCTGAGAAGACATGGGCTTCGCGAACTCTGCGCGCTATCAGTTGGGCGTACTGGGCTCCAAAGTCAACAACAAGCACCCTGTCAAAGTCGCCGGATGATGCGTGCCCTTCGGGCACGTTGCGACTTTCCGCTGTGCGGAAACTCGGGCCCGTCGAGTGGTCCGAGGTGTTTCGGGGCACTAGCCCATTCCAACTTGCTGTGACTTCTGCAGCGTCTTGCCTTCGGTCTGGAGTGCAGGGGCCACCATGACCTCTGCCTTCTGGAATTCCTTGACGTTTTCGTAGCCCGTTGTCGCCATCGAAACCCGCAAGGCACCAAACAGGTTTCTCCTGCCGTCATTCTCGTGAGCAGGTCCAACGAGGATCTCTTCCATTGATCCGAGTTCGCCTGTCTTGACGCGGGTGCCTCGAGGTAGCGTCGGGTGGAATGTCGCCATGCCCCAATGATTGCCGCGAGCTGGGGCTTCGGTTGCTGCCGTAAGCGGCGAGCCCAACATGACAGCATCGGCGCCACAGGCGATCGCCTTGGCGATGTCTCCGCCGGTACGCAGGCCACCGTCGGCGATCACATGCACATACCGACCAGTCTCCTCGAGATACCGGGTACGTGCTCCTGCGGCATCGGCAATGGCAGTCGCTTGCGGCACTCCAATTCCGAGCACACCCCGGGAGGTACATGCTGCGCCGGGGCCGACGCCAACAAGGACTCCAACTGCACCAGTGCGCATCAGGTGGAGAGCGCCGGAGTACGAGGCAACACCACCGGCAATGACTGGTATGCCAACTCCTGCGATGAACTTGAATAGGTCCAACGGTTCGCTCCGCGATGAAACATGTTCGGCGGACACCACGGTGCCCTGGATGACAAGGACGTCGAGACCAGCGTCAAGGGCATAGCGGTGCCAGCGGTCGACGTGCTGTGGGGTGAGGCTGGCGGCGGCGAGCACTCCCCCTGCTTTGATCTCTGCCACCCGCTTGCCGATCAGGTCCGGCTTCACTGGCTCCTGATAGACCTTCTGGATGATCGCAGTTGCTACCTCCGCAGGAGCGGCACCAATCTCCTCATAAACAGCGGCAGGATCCTCGTAGCGAGTCCACAATCCTTCCAGGTTGAGAACGGCCAACCCGCCGAGCTTGCCAATCTGGATAGCTGTCGTCGGACTGACCGCTGAATCCATGGCGGCGCCCATCATCGGCAGATCGAAGGTGAAGGCGTCGATTTCCCACGAGAGGCTCACGTCCTCCGGGTCGCGGGTCCGGCGCGACGGGACGATCGCTATGTCATCTAATCCCCAGGCACGACGACCTGATTTTGCAACACCGATCTCGATTTCCACCGGAATCCCTCCACATATGGCGCCAGCACGCGGCAGCGTACCAGGCACGGTTCACTGCCACGCTTTCGGACCGCGTCGGTTGATACATTCCGTCACCACACCCGCCGTGTTGCCAGAAATGGAATCGGTCCCATTGGGAGTGATTATGCTCGCGTAAATGCCACTACGTACAACAAGTCTCAGCAAACTCAATAACGGTTCATTTGACGTCTTGATCGTGGGAGGGGGCATCAACGGCGCAGTGTCTGCAGCCGTTCTTGCGGGCCGCGGGGCGTCAGTCGCCCTCATTGATCGCGGCGACTTTGGGGCGTTCACCAGCCAGGAGTCATCGAACCTCGTTTGGGGTGGCTTCAAGTACATGGAGAGCTACGAGCTACTGCTGGTTCGCAAGCTCTGTGTCTCCCGCAACCGTCTTATCAACTCGTACCCAGACAACATCAAGCCGATCCCGTTTCTTGCTGCGATGGACTCGAGCTCGCCACATCCGCCGTGGCTGGGTGCGCTCGGTAGCGCCGCCTACTGGGGTATCGGCAGCTTCAAGACCCACTATCCCCGCTACCTCAGTACGGACAAGATCAAGGCTATCGAACCGGTCATCAACACCGACGA
>JASJHC010000015.1:0-2509 GCA_033791245.1 Acidimicrobiia bacterium
TCGCGCTCCTGGGAGGAGGTGGGATGAATGAGGCCCAAAGAGTGGCCCAGTTCGTGGCATGCGTGATTGCGCAGCCGGGTGGTGGTCTGGCTCGTCATCCATGAGGTGTCCGAGTAGATGTGGAAGTGGTTGCAATCCGAACCCGTTAGCGACTGGCAGTTGGTATACCCGATGAGCGACCCGCCTGAATGCCATGTGTAACCGCACCACGTGCCGGTGTAGTTGGCGTCTTGGAGCACGACATCAACGGTGCTGCCGTGCGATGTCGACTCCGCAGCCATGAGGACGTCGGTGGGGATGACGGCGTTGTTGATGGCGTACGCAACCGCGTTGTACCACGACGTCCCCAGGCTCTCCCTGTAGTACGTCATGGTGGTGCTGTCCTGCATGTTGCCACCACAGCCGGTATTACCGGTAGACCCGTACCAGTTGTTCGCCGCCACAGGCGGGACAGCAGTGAGCTGAACGACAACTAACGCCACAAGCAGGGCACCAGCTACGAGCAACATCCGCAATCTCCTGAGAATTGCTAGTCCCATCCGGACCTCCTCCTCTTCTGAAACGACTCCCATCGGGAATCTCGTTCACTGTGTGTGTCCTGGAACACAGAAATGTCGCCGACTTGGGCACCGAATAGCAACGATTGACAGCCAGGTTTGGTTCAACTTCTTGGACCAGAGCGTCATCGCCGCCATGGCGGCTGTGGTGCATAGTTGCTGTTATGCACCACACCGGAGCTCATCTCAGCTCAAATCCAAGCGTGTTTACGCTTGTTGGAGTCCGGGGCCAGCAGCCTTGCCCGGAAACTAGCGAACCTGGTCGAACCTTCGCGGTCGTGGTACTGCGTCGGTGGCAAGACGAAGTAGGATCTTCCACCGATCGGCTGAGACATTGCCGGGTGGTTCCGGTTCAGTCCATCGGGGCTGGGGTTGCAGACCATTACCGTCAAGATCCATTCCTTTGGGAGCGATGGGCGCTGGGTGGATCTGATGGCTGGCGAGGACGAATTGATGAGTGGGGCATTCAAGTCCTTCGTCGGTCAGGAACCAGTCGTCGTCAACCATCTCGATGAGCTTGCCTTGTAGGTGAGGCGCCGAGGGGTCGTCACCGCGCCGCGATGCGATTGCCACAGCAAGACTTTGCCCTAGGGTTTTGAAGGCGACCTCGGGAGAGAAGGTAGCTGGTCCCGCATAGCGGTTGGCTTCCTGTAGCAACTCGATCACGCGGTCGCACAACTCGGCGACGGTCCATTCTTGTCGCCAGGTGATGATGGGTGTGCCGCCCGATCCGAGGATCCCTCGGAGAGGCGTCCTCACGGGTTCGTCGATGAAGTGCGGTCTGACCACCAGTTCTTCGTGAGCGGCGTTGTCCGGCCCATCCCATCCGGGCTCAAGCGAGTATCTCGCAAAGACCAGGCGCATGCCGAGTATGTCGCCAGAGGCCTGTACTCGCAGTTCTGAGATTGAGTGGAGGCGGTTGGCTTCGTCTAGCGCTGCGACTACGGAAGCGTGAGAGATGTTCTCTTCGAGCGCGGCAATCGCCTCGTTCTGGTGGGCGTAGCAACGATGGGTGACGTCCTCAGTGCTCTCGCGGAGGTTCTCCAGCCTGATGCGGTAGTTGTCGAGCTTCTGTTCGATTGCGGAGGTGCGGGCTTCGAATCTGCGCTCGGTGGCCGCTGACTCAACCCCAACCTGGCGGACGAAGCGCCGCTCGAGTACGAAAATGGCGCCGACCAGGGCGAGTGCTGCACCGATCTCAAGCAATGCTGACGCTCTCATGTCTGTCCAGCCCCAGCGAAGATCTGCGAGGAGCGCCAGAGCGACTAGAGCGGCCCCGACCCGAGCTTGGCTCCCGGTCACACGGGCCGTCGGCGAGTCCTGAACATCGTTACTGGTCGCTGAGGGCTGAAGCCGGGTCCTGCCTAGCCGCGCGAAGTGCCGGCAGGAGACTAGCGACGAAACCGATCACGGGTCCCTGCAAGAACGCCAACCATCCAAGCCCGGGGGGCAAGAGCAGCACTTGTCCCTGCGACTCAGCGTACACGAGAAGACATAGCGTACCCCCCATCAAGCCGAGACATGAACCGAAGGTGCCTAAGACGACTCCTTCGGTCACGAACTGTGCGACGACGCTGGTCGTGGTCCCACCAAGAGCCCTACGCAGGCCGATTTCGCGGCGTCTTTCGATTACGCTCGTAGTCATCATTGCAGCCATGATTAGCGCTCCGATAGTGGACCCAGTCGCCAGTGATACTGTTGCCAAGTCCTGAAGCTCCGCCAGTACTGACGAAGTCAGGGTCAGGTCGGCAGAGTCGAACCTTACGTCGAGATCGAATGGTCGCGACGGTAGGAGGCGTACAGGGAGACGGTCGGCAAGGTGAGAGGCCGATGACGTTTGGTGCGCCGCTACGAACACCCGCGTAAAGCCATCCGCGCCGAGGTCGAACGAGGCAGTAGAATACGGTATCAGTATGTCACCTGCAAGCGCAGCGCCAGCCTCATCACCGTTG
>JASJHC010000016.1:0-2755 GCA_033791245.1 Acidimicrobiia bacterium
CGTCGTCGTCGTATCCGCAGTGGCGGACCAGGGACGCCGACAAGCTTTGGGAGAATCCCTCAACGTCCTCGACTGGATCAAAAAACCGATCGAGGCCGACCGCCTGCGCAGTACCCTGGACATTGCCCTCCATGACGGATGCAAACCGCGCGTCCTCCACGTGGAAGACAACCCCGACATGCTTCAGGTGGTGTTTGCCATCCTCGATGATATGGCCACCGTGACTCAGGCCACCAGCATCCGGGATGCCCGCACCCTGCTGGCCGGCGAGACCTTCGATCTGGTCCTACTGGACCTGGACCTCGCCGACGGCAAAGGGACCGATCTGCTGCCGGAAATCGGCGCGGACTGTCCGGTCGTTATATTTTCGGGCACTGAGATCGCGGTGGAAGACGGCCGGAAGATTACCGCATCACTGCGCAAGGCCGCTACGAGCAACCAGGAACTGATCCGCACGATCAAGCGGGTATTGAACGGTCCCCGAGCACGAGGGACGGATACGTCGCCAGCCAACTTGGATTGAGCCGCCGCCCAGCCGGGGTGGCAAAACCGAGGACGAAATCAAAGTGAGTATGACCGAGCTGATACGAATACTATACGTTGAGGACGAGCCCGACATTCGCGAGATCGCCGTGATGGCACTGGAACTCGTTGGTGGCTTCACTCTGTGCGTTTGCGAGTCCGGCACGCAGGCCGTGGAGAAGGCGCGTGCCTTCCAGCCGCAATTGGCGCTGTTGGACATCATGATGCCCGGGATGGACGGTCCCACGACCATGAATCGACTGCATACGATCGAGGAGCTAGCCGATCTGCCCGTGATCTTCATGACGGCCAAGGTCCAGCCTCAGGAGATTGCCGAATACCTGGAAATTGGCGCCCTGGACGTGATCGCCAAACCGTTCGACCCCATGACGCTGCCGGATCGAGTCAATGCCGTATGGAATCGTGCCATCCATGGATCCTAAGGCCCGGGTTGCCCAGCGACTGTTGCAGTTACGCGAGGAATTCGCGCAGGGGTTGCATGAGCGGCTAGACCAGATCGGCGACCTGTGGTGCGCGATACGCGATGGAACAGCCCCCCCCGAAAACATTGAAGAGCTCAAGCGCTCTGTACACTCCATGGCCGGCAACGCCGGGACCTTCGGCTACCCGGGACTCGGGACCTTGGCCAGGATGCTCAACGACCTCTTCGACACAATCGCCCCCCAGCGGGAGCTGTTGGAACCGGAGACCCGCGCCCAAGTCGAGCGCTTGTTGTGCGAATTGCAGAACGAAGCCGCGGCGGCCCAACCAACGGGGGACGAGACATCGGCAATCCTGGGGGTGGCCTCCCCGCCTCCAAGCAGAGGACGAACCATCTACATTGTGGAGGACGACGCGGCTCTGGCCGAAGACCTCAGCCTTCATCTAGGCTACTATGGCTACAAAACCCGCGTATTCCCCACTATCGTAGAGGCACGGGAGCAGATTATCGCTTGCCCGCCTGCCCTGGTGATCCTCGACCTCGTCTTCGATGAGGGCCCCGACGTAGGCCTCAAGCTTGCCCGCGAGATCTGCCATGGCGTGACCGAACACATAGCTGTCCTCATTCTATCCGTCCGTGGTGATTTCGAGGCCCGACTCCAGGCGGTGCGCGCCAATGTCTCCAGCTACCTGATCAAACCTGTGGACATGGCGACCCTGATCGAGCGGGTCGATGAGCTGTGCTGCGTCGGCGAGAACGAGCCCTATCGTGTTCTGATCGTCGACGACAGCCGCCCTCTTGCCAGCTTCTACGCGGCCGTGCTGGAGCACGCAGGTCTTCACACCCGCGTGGTCAATGATCCGCTCCAGGCCATAGATATCATGGGCGAGTTCGAACCCGAGTTGGTGCTGATGGACGTCTATATGCCGGGTTGTAACGGAGCGGAATTGGCAGCGGTGATCCGGCAACAAGAGGCCTACCATAGCACCCCCATCGTCTTCCTTTCCAGCGAAATAGACCCTGACCGACAACTTGCGGCCATGCGGGGTGGGGGCGACGACTTTCTTACCAAGCCGATTTCCGCTGTCCACCTTGTGAGCTCTTGCATATCACGGCTCATGCGGGCACGCGAGATGCGGCGGTTGATCACTCGTGACAGCCTCACCAGACTGCTGAACCATAGCAGCGGTACCGACCGCCTCGACGCGGAGCTCGCGCGGGCCCACCGAGAGGGCCTTCCCGTCGCCGTGGCGATGCTCGACATCGATCTCTTCAAGCGCGTTAACGATCGCTACGGCCATCCCACCGGCGACCGGGTGATAAAGACAGTGGCACGACTGTTGCTAGAGCGGCTGCGCAAAAGCGACTCCCCGTGCCGCTATGGCGGAGAGGAGTTCCTCGTCATCCTGCCCGCTACCGGGAAGGAGGCGGCCGCGAATCTCGTGGATCGAATTCGACGGGATTTTTCAGGTATCCGCCATCAGCACCGAGGAGCGTATTTTTTCGCCAGCCTGAGCGCCGGGGTGAGCGACTCCACCAGCGCCGGCAACCCGAGCGCGCTCATCGACCGAGCGGACGCCGCACTCTATCGTGCCAAGCTCGCGGGACGGAACCGGGTGGAGCTGGGGTAACGAACATCGCAATTCGCGCCACCCCTGCCCTCCACCGCGGTCGAGGCTCCACTTATACTTGCCCACTGAAGTCAGCGCCCGCCGCCAGGAGCAATCAAATGGGACACCTGCTCGGCACCAAGTCGTCTCTGGTGCCTTTGATCGATCGCTTGAACCGGTA
>JASJHC010000017.1:0-5057 GCA_033791245.1 Acidimicrobiia bacterium
GACATGCAGCCGAAACGGCTGCACCACAAAGCGACCACCGTTTTATTGTGCAACATGCGTCCCGCCTGAACATACCGACATTCACTGAACGGTCTTGGAGCTTGCCAGGCTTTTCCAGTTCAAAAGGCGCTGGTCACTTCCGCTCTCGTTCCGCGAGGTCAATCAAGACGACGTCACCATTTTCGCGCATCCGGTCGAACACAATCCGCGTACCATCAGGGGTGATATCGAAGGTACTGATGGTGCCGGCGTCATCGAGCCTGGTCAGCTGGCGGTCTTCCTTCGTCTCCAGATCAAGGAGCCAGAAGTCCTGGTGGAAGTTCGCCGAGGTCTTCATGTGGATCAGGCCTCGTCCGTCGGGAAGAAAGCGCACGCGCTGACCGGGAACAAGACTTTCCATATCGGGGAGTTCTACCGTTTTCCCGTCGGGGCGAACCCCCAGCACCGGCCCGGTCGCATTCACCTGCTGCCCGTCGTACACGATGAGATCCCCTGCGGGTGACCACACGGGATTGACCGCCTGCCCCTTCACGATTCTCTCAACCTGATCACCTCTGACGTTGATCTTGAACAAACCCCGGTTGCCGTCGGGGTCATTGCCTCCGGCAACCACCCACGCTCCGTCTGGGGACCAGGAAATCGAACCACGAACGTGAATGGCGGAAGAAAGCACCCGTATTTCGGCGCCGTCGGCGCTCAGGACGTGAAGCACGTTCCGCTCGTTTTGTCGGAGAACCAGGGCAATCAACTCGCCGTCCTTTGACACGGCCACCGGTTCCAAGAGGGGCGCCTCGGTTCCCTTCCAGATCTCGTTCGCCTCATCGTTGCCGTACCGCCACAGACCATCACCGCTGCCTCTCGAGGAGAGGTAGAACAAATCTTCGGGCCCAAAACGGGGTGCCAAAGCCCTCAGGGTCGGCAGTTCGAAAGGGCTCACGTCGTTCTCGGTCACAATCTCGTCACTGATCGGCACCTGCCACAGACCCGCTTGGGGGGAAGCCACGCTTGCGGCCATGCGACGGCCATCCGCACTTACAGCAATAGATGTGTACCGTTCCAGGCCGAAGCTCAAACGGCGTACCGAGCGGTCTTCGAGATCAAGAGACCAGAGCCAGGGTCCGGCTCCATCCTGCTCCTGCGCGATGAACAGCAGGGTATTCTCGTCGACGGGTGTTGGAAAGGTGGGCTCGAGGGTGCCCGTGTTCAACGGCTCAACGCCGGTGCCATCGGGTCGGACTCGCCACAGATCCATCTCCTTAGTGTTTTCCCGGCCACGAACCATGTAGATCCAACCGTCGGCGCCCCAGGTCGGATAGTGCTGATGAAAACCCGCACCGGAGTTGAGAATTTCTCGGCGATCCGAACCGTCGGGATTGGCGACGATCAGCGGGTCCCCGGGGTCGGAGGTCTGGTAGACGACAAGTTCTCCATCGGGAGACCAGGAGGCGTTGATCGCATGAGGGTCAAGCCAATTCCGTGGGGTTCCTCCGTTCAGCGGCATGCGCTGCAACCGACCAAACAAGGATCCGGGCAACCAGACCTCCGATCCGTCGGGGCTGAAGTCGACGGATCGTAGATAGGACACCACAGTCAGGTCGCGTTCCCTTGTCAGATTGAACGGCTGCCCGGTGCCCACCGGGACCACCCAGATATTGAACCGGCCGCCGCGATCCGATAGGTAGGCGATGTTCTTTCCATCACGCGATATCGCAACGCTGCTCTCGGATCCCGCAGAGTCGGTGAGGCGGGTGAAGGTGGCTCCTTCGAGTATGTTGAACGATTCCGGTCGACGGGACCAGGGTCTCATGATGAGCCCAATCACTACGGCGGCCGAGAGCGCAAACAAGGCGCCCCAAAAGATCAATCGAGGGCCCTTGCGTCCTGACTCGAATGGCAGGGCAGGGGTGGCGACGTCGACTCCGGACTTTTCAATGACGAGCCCGATATCACCCATGTCTCGAGGCCGCCGCCGTGGGTCTTTCTCGAGCGTATGCTGCAGCAGTTCCCTGACCCTGTATGAAAGATCAGGGGGCAGGGCATTCCAGTTCGGCTCTTGAGTCACGATGTTTGCCAGAACGTCGGTGGCAGTGTCGCCAGAGAAACACCGCATCCCGGTCAGCATCTCGTAGAGGACACAACCGAAGGCCCAGACATCTGCGCGCCGGTCGATTTTCTTTCCGCGAGCCTGCTCGGGGCTCATATAGGAAGCCGTTCCCAGTATGGCTCCCGGCCGGGTCACGGCCGCTGTCATGGTCGGCGCGCTGGTCGCCGAGGCTTCGCCTTCCGGCCGGTCGGCGTAGGCCCTGGCGAGACCAAAGTCCAGCACCTTCACCTTGCCGTCGGGGGTGCGCTGGACGTTGCCGGGTTTCAGATCGCGGTGGACGATGCCCTTCTCGTGAGCCTCAGCCAAGCCCTCCGCGATCTGCCGGGCAATATCCACGGCCTCGTCGACGGGCACCGCGCCGCTTGCCAAAACGGCGGCCAGATCTTCACCTTCAACAAGTTCCATGACCAGAAAAGCGCCATCGGGAGTCGTCTCGAAACCGAAGATGGAGGCGATGTTGGGATGGTGCAGCGATGCAAGAAGCTTGGCTTCGCGTTGAAAGCGGGCCATACGGTCTGTATCGGCGGCAAAAGCCTGAGGTAGGAATTTGATCGCCACCTCGCGATCAAGCTTAGTGTCTCTTGCCTTCCACACCACACCCATCCCACCCTCGCCGATCTTTTCGACGAAGGTGTAGTGGAGAATGGATTCACCTGGTTGTGGAGACATCGTCTCAAGTCTACAGCTTCCAGTGCAATCGTGCCAGGAATAGGCGCCCATTTACGGCGGTGCGGTTGTGGGGCCGTCTTCGGAGGAACCGAGATCGAATAAAGCCTCCGCAGATTTGGTTCCTGATTGGGGATACCAGCACGCCAGCAGAAGCAATATGACTCTTCAACACGACGAGCACCTGTCGCATTACCGCCTGATCGAGCAGATCGGTGAGGGTGGGATGGGCGTGGTGTGGAAAGCGACCGACACCCGCCTCGACCGCACCGTCGCAATCAAAGTCCTTCCCTCACATCTGTCGCAAGATCCTGAACTGTGTGCACGATTCGAACGCGAGGCGCGCACGATTTCACAGCTCAACCACCCGAACATCTGTACGCTCCACGATGTCGGCCGCAACGCCGAAATCGATCTCATCGTCATGGAGCATGTCGAAGGTGAGGCTCTGGTCGATCGTTTGAAACAGGATCCCAGCCCGTGATCGTGGGCCTCCCGTACTTTTCTCACATGAGCCCTTGACAAGATTCGACACGAGACATACTGTATATATCGTATATGAACAGTAAGACATCTTCCCTGCTGCTCCACCTGGCCCCGGATGACCCGGAGCCCATCCGTGATCAGATCGTGCGCCAGGTCCACGATCGAGTCGTTCGCGGCGAGTTGGCGGCCGGCACTGTGCTGCCCGGCCACCGCCAGCTGGCGCGCCAATACCGGGTGGCGCCTTCGACGGTCGAGGCGGCCTACGAGCTTCTCATCGGCGATGGGCTGCTCACCGGAGTGGCTGATGACGAGGTCAGGGTCTCGACCCTCGACCCTGAGCGACGGCGTGACCTGGTGGAGCGCTTACAGCTCGACAAACTGGTGGCGCAGGAACTCGGACGGCGGGAGCTGGAGATGGCCCGCGACGTCCAGCGTCGACTCCTGCCGCCTTCGGAGTTGGCCGGACCCGGCTGGGAAGTTGCCGCCCGGTGCGTGCCGGCCCGAGTGGTGGCCGGAGACTTCTATGATGTGCTCCGGCACCCCGACGGCAGCGTCGACGTCATAGTGGCCGACGTCGCCGGCAAGGGTTTCGCGGCCAGCCTGATCATGGCTTCAGTCAAGGCGATGTTGCCGTTCGTGACGGCGGAAGGCAGCGTCGCCGAGTCGCTGGCGAACTTGAATCACCGGCTTGCCCTCGAGTTGGGCCGTGGTGAGTTTGTCGCCCTGACCCTGGCGCGATATCGCCCGTCCACTCAGAAGGTGGAGCTAGCCAACGCCGGTGCACCGGATCCCTACCTGATTCGAGCGGGCGAGCTCCCGCAGCCATTGTCGGTGCCGGGTCCGAGGCTGCCGTTGGGCGTTCGTGAGCACGTCGCCTATGCCTCCCGGACCGCGGATCTGGCCGATGGTGGGAGTCTGTTGCTGCTCACGGATGGTCTGCCAGAGGCTCGCGGCGAAGACGGAGAACCATTGGGGTACCAGGCCCTGGAGTCGATGCTTTCCAAGGGGCCCTTCACCGGATCGCCTTCGTTCTGGCTGACCGGGCTGTTCGACAGAGTCCAGAAGCGCACTGGTCGCGTGCCCGAAGATGACTGGACGGCGGCGATGCTGGTGCAGCGTGACGCGGAGGAGCCGTCGTGATCCTCAATCTGTCGGATCTTTCCGACGAGCCGTTGCACGCGCAGATCTCCCGCCAGATCCGGGCGAAGATCCTGACCGGGGATCTGGACGGCGGCGATGCCTTGCCTTCGATCCGCGGTATGGCCAAGGGGCAGCGGGTGAGTGTGATCACGGTGCAGAGGGCCTACGACGACCTCGAGCGCGAGGGGCTTGTACAGTCCCGGCGCGGGAAAGGTTTCTGGGTGGCACCTCTAGCCAATGGGAGAAAGAACACGATGGCCGAGGAAAGATTCGCCGACGCACTGCAACAGATCGTCGCACACGCAACCGCTGAGGGCCTGAATGGTGCTGACATGCGGCGCATCCTGAACCAGCTCCTCAAGAAAGGTGCTCGGAGATGAGTGAACCCCGAACTGAGAACATCGCGGCCGCGCGTCTGACCGGACTCACCAAACGATTCCCGGGGTTTCAACTGGGACCGGTTGACCTGACTCTGGAGCCCGGGACCGTGCTCGCCTTGGTGGGGCCCAACGGTGCCGGCAAGACGACGACCTTGAATTGCATGGCTGGGCTGATGGTGCCCGATGCGGGCAGCATCGAAGTGTTCGGCTCACCCGTTCACCCGACACAGACGGCATACCGGCGAGCCGTCGGGTACGTCGGTGAGGAGAGTGGTTTTTTC
>JASJHC010000018.1:0-5981 GCA_033791245.1 Acidimicrobiia bacterium
GCTCCTTATCTGCACTTTGGCTTCGTGTCTCCCCATGATGTATTTCAAGCGATTGTCAACGCCGAACAGTGGACAGCGGAGAAGATCGCAGACACAAGCAGCGGTAGCCGGGATGGTTGGTGGGGGATGAGTCCATCTGCCGAGGCGTTCTTGGACCAGGTCGTTACTTGGCGAGAGCTTGGCTATGCGGCGGCTGCTCGCGTGCCGGACAACGAGTCCTACTCCGCGCTCCCAGACTGGGCAAGAGCGACGCTGGCAGCGCATGCCAAGGATCCTCGCGAGTATTGCTACAGCCTTGATCAGTTGCAGGACGCGGCGACTCACGACGAGCTTTGGAACACGGCCCAGCGGCAGTTGCGGAATGACGGCACCATTCAAAACTATCTGCGCATGCTCTGGGGAAAGAAGATCCTCGAATGGACCCCCAGTGCGCAGGACGCTCACGACATCATGTTCGAGCTGAACAATCGCTATGCGCTGGACGGTCGGGACCCAAACTCCGTCTCTGGGATCCACTGGGTACTCGGTCGCTACGACCGGGCGTGGGGTCCGGAACGTCCGGTCTACGGAAAGGTCCGCTACATGTCATCTGATGCAGCGCGCCGCAAGCTCAGAATGAAGACCTATTTGCAGCGTGGTTACCGACAGCTACTAGTCGAAGATGCTTGAGACGAGGTTGATGTCGGGGTTCGTGCCCTCAGAGACGGTGACGTACGAGTATCCATCACCGACGAAACTGATGGCTTCCCCTTGAACCTCGGCGGTCGACGGAGTGCGGCACGGTTCCGCGGAAAAGGTCTCTGAGAAATCGATGTCGGTTCGTTCCCAGAGCCACACCTCGTTGTAGCCGCGGAAGACAACAACTGATCCGCTTCGGTCAATGTCGGCTGCAGTGACGAATGTGCCACGCTCGAGTCGAAAACTCCCGACCGCAATGAGGTTGGTCGTGGCCCCGTCGCTGAGTTGGTCAGCCGGAGCACGGAAGATCTGGGCGGGATCCCCCGACGACGGTTTGGTGATGATGAGGATGTCACCGGTCACCGGGTCAACCAGCATCGATTCCGCATCGGGTCCGGGTTCGGGATAGGCGAGGTTGAAGCTCGCTGCGTCCGCAACGAAACCACCGGTTGGTGTTGGGATTGGCTCAGCTATCCGATAGACGGTGATGACGGGGCGAAAGTGGAGGTTATCTCCGATGTCGCCAAGGTATAGGTAGTCCAGCTCGGGGTCCGGCCCGGCACCGATGGCCATGTCCTCCCAGTCAAACGCGGCCACATCGATGTCGAACGTTCCCATGTCGACACCCTCAAGAGTGGTGGCGTAAACGACCGCGCCACCGCCGGAGTCGTTGTGCATCCAGACGATTCCAGGATGGACCCGCGACAGCGCGATGCCGGACGTCTCGGTGATGTCTGTGTTCGCAACGGTGCCGAGGACAGCAGGGTCATCGTAGGATCGACACAAGCCCGCCTGTGGTGACGGCGGCAGCAGCGGCGGGGTCGTTGGAGCGACAGCAGTACTGGTTGTCTGCGATGGGGGCGGTTGCGTCGTTGTTGGCGGTCCAAAGACACCGCCTGAGCACGCTGACGCTGCCAACGCCAAGGTGGCTACGACTAGGACTCGGTATGGCACTCTCACCGTTGGAAGCCTAGGACCCAAGAAGACGCAGGGCTATCGCTTCGGCGAGGATGCCGTTGCGCAATTCATTGAGATCCTGGCTCTCGTTTGGTCCGTGGGCCCGGCTGGTGGGGTCCGCGACACCGGTGAGCAAGATGGTTGCGTCCGGGTAGCGATCGGCGAAGTCTGCAACGAAGGGGATAGAACCACCCACTCCCATCTCTTGGGTCTCTGCTTGCCATGCTTCCGCAAACGCATGCCTGAAGACATCGAAGGCAGGTCCACTGGTGTCCAGGGCAAAAGCTTCGCCCAAGGCGCCGCGGGTAACCGTCACTGCGGCGCCCCACTCCGCGTTGGATTCCAGATGGGCTTGCAGCGCATCCATCGCCCGGCCTGGATCGTCGCCAGGCGCGACCCGCAAGCTGACCTTGGCACGCGCTACCGGAACCAGCTGGTTGATCGCTTCCGACAGCGGAGGCGCATCAATCGCCAGCACTGATATTGCTGGCTTGGTCCACAGGCGGGATGTAATCGACCCGGACCCGATCAACTCGATACTGTCAACTGGGTCTGCTTGGGCGCGCAGTTCCGCTTCGCTGAGGTCGAGCGAAGTCTCATCGCGGCCCAGCAGACCGGCCACAGCAACCTCGCCATTTGTGTCGTGCAGCGTGGCCAACAGACGAGCCAACGTTGTGATGGCATCGGGGATCGCGCCTCCAAACCCTCCGCTGTGGACGGCATACTTGAGGGTTCGCACTTCTACTGTGCAATCGACCAGGCCGCGCAGTGAGGTCGTCAGAGTGGGGGTGCCAACCGCCCAATTGCCGGCGTCGGCGATCACGATCACGTCTGCGGCCAACATGTCGTGATACGTCTCGAGGAAGTCTCCGAGATGGGCCGACCCGATTTCCTCTTCGCCTTCGACAAGGACCTTCACGCCGACCGGTGGCTTGCCGCCGAGAGCGCGGATCGCCCCAGTGTGGACAATGATTCCTGCCTTGTCATCGCTGCTGCCGCGACCGTAGAGCCGGTCGTCGCGCCGGAACGGCTCGAATGGCTCCGTCTCCCATTCCTCAGCCGGGCCCGGGGGTTGGACGTCATGGTGTGCGTAAAGGAGGACCGTTGCTGCCCCGGCCGGGGCGGGAATCTCGGCGTAGACGGCCGGATGTGCGCCTTCGACCTCGAGGGTGCGCACCGCACCGAACCCGGCCTGGCGCAACAGCTCTGCAGTGAAGTCTGCCGACCTCCGAACTTGGCTCGGGTCGTAGCCGGGGGCGCTCACGGACGGGATTCTCACCAGGGCCTCGAGGTCCCCGAGGAGAGCTGGCATCAGTTCGTCAACGGCGGTTCTTAGATCATCATGCATGGGAGCAGACTAGGACGAACAAGCATCGGCAATGACTGTTAGTATCGTCAGGGTAACGGAGGTGTACGACAGTGGGCGATTGGCTGATCGGAAGTCTGGTTACTGGAGCTGTAGTCACCTTGGGTTGGGTGTTCTTCACCCAGATCCTGCCCAAGAATGTGGCCAAGCGAGTGGCGCGCCCTCCTGAACAACCTCTGACAACCCTCCCCGGCGTCGAGGACCAGCCCGCGTTCGAGATCGATGCGGAACGGTCGATGACCTCGAACAAGATGACCCACGATGTGTTCGTGAGCGAAGCCGCCGACTTGGTGTTGCAGTCACGCGTTGCCGGGCTTTTTGCCGAGGACGTGCTCGCCGAGGCCGCGGAGAAGGCCGGAGATGCCGTCAAGCTCCGTCCGGGTAGCTTCGATGCCAACCTGCTGGCCGGAGAGATCGCGATGAAAAGGGCGATGCTGGCGCAGGGAGGCGCGGCGATACCGCTTCTCGAAGAGGCTGCGGTTCGTTTCGCAACGGCGACTGAAACCAAAAAGGGCGTTGTTGACGCCTACGTTGGTCGGGGATGGGCTCACCTGGAGAGGGCGCAGAGACTCGAGGGAGACTTGTCGGCAGCTGCGTATCTGGACGCATCCGAGGTATTTCTCAAGGGATTCCGGGTCAATCCACACAACCTGTTCATTCTTCGTGGATGGGGCTTGGCTGTCGATGGATTGGGTCGGATCTTGGGTGACAGGGCAGCTCCGGTAGCGGCTGCCGAAGAGGGATACCGGCTTGCTCTTGCTGAACACCGTGGCGGTGACCACGAGTTGCATGACTGGTTTGCCAAGATTCGTTCGGCAGATGAGCCGGTTCGGATTCCGATGCCAGCGGTGCGCGACCGGTTCTAGGTGTGTGGCAACCTGTTTTGCGCAAGGTTCCTGGGTCCGAGCAAGTACCCTCAGCTACCGTGTGATTACCAGCAAGGGAGTATCTATGGCAATGCGTCGAAAAAGGGGCCGCCATCGTGACGGTGGACAGATCACCGACCTTTCCAAGCGTATTGCTTCTGCGACCAAGCCTGAGCCATCGGGGGGCGCCGAGGCGCAAGCAACTTCGGTGCTTGCGCCTGGATTGACCCGCTACCAGCGGCAGAGTGCGAACCTCCCATCCGGTGCCAAGCAGATGACGGTTGCGGAGCTAACGAACATCGTCATCGACCTTCGCAACGAGGCTGACAACGACAGCGATGATGACAAGGACGGCGACGAGTAAGGCACACGATCACCTTGGCGACTTGGTTGTCTCTCCTCTAATTGGGCCGGCGGCCCATTGAATTGGCGTGTGTCTACCGGCAGGGCCCCAGCTCCCCGCGTCGTAGTGGTGCAGCTTGTGACCTCCGCTTGCGGCTTGGAGCACCGGGTCGTACAAACGCCATGAAGCCTCTACTTCATCGGAGCGTACAAAGAGGGTCTGGTCGCCCTGGATGATGTCATAGATGAGTGTCTGGTAGGCATCGGGTAACCGATCGAAGTCGTCCGCGTACATGAACCGCAACTGCTTTTCGATCAGCTGAAGCGACTCGCCAGGCGACTTGACATCGAAGTGAACCTCGAACCCCTCATTGGGCTGGAGCATCAGCTTGATGATGTTTTGGTGCCCCTCGCATTGGTCCCTCTTCCCATGAAAGAGGCAGATAGGGGGAGGGCGGAACCTGATCACGATTTGGGAACTCTTTGCTGGCATTCGCTTGCCGGTTCTCAGGTAGAAGGGAACTCCTTGCCACCGCCAATTGTCGATCTCAACCTTGACACTGACATAGGTGGGAGTCGTTGAGTCGTCTGGGACTTGCTCTTCGTCGCGATACGCAACCACCGGTTGCCCCTCGTGGTCGCCGGCTGCATATTGCCCCAGCGTGACCTCGTTGAGATCGATGGGTCGCACTGCGTTCAGCAACTGGACCTTGCCATCGCGGATCGCCTCAGCATCGAATGAGTGCGGTGCCTCCATTGCAACCAGGGCGAGAAGTTGGGTCAGGTGGTTTTGCACCATGTCCCTGATGGCACCGGCACCGTCGTAGTACGCCGATCTGGACCCAATCCCAAGTGATTCGGCGACTGTGATCTCAATGGCGTCGACGCGGTCGCGGTCCCAGCTTGACTCGAACAGCATGTTCGCAAAACGGAAAGCCAGAAGATTGCGGACAGTCTCTTTGCCGAGATAGTGATCGATGCGGTAGATCTGACTCTCGTCGAAGTGTCGGTGCACGAGGCTGTTGAGGGCCTGCGCGGACGCAAGATCGCGTCCGAACGGCTTTTCGATAACGATTCGTGTCCAACCCGGACTCTGATTCAGACCAGCTTTGCTCAACGCAGTGATGACTTCAGGGAAGGCCGTCGGGGGTAGCGCCAAGTAGAACACACGATTGCCGGGAAGCCGATGGGCGGTTTCGATCGCGGCAATCTTGTCAGCAAGCATTCCAAGGGTGTCCTCGCCGCGCGGCACCTGCTGGTAATAGACCCGTTCGTCGCACCACGGATCGGTGTCGTCGATTCCGGCATCGCTGAGGGACTTCCTTGCGAAGTCTCGGTAGCTAGCGTCGTCGAGTTCCTTTGAAGATACCCCGAGGAGTACAGATTCTGCAGCCATGCCGGAGTCGACCATGATCTGATACATCGACGGCAGCAGTTTGCGGCCGGTCAGGTCTCCGGTGCCCCCGTAGATGATGAACAGGTGTGGTTCAGCCATTTGCGGTCGGATCCTCCGTAACCACGGCGTGGCCACCGAAGCCCTTGCGCATCGAGGCGAGCAACCTGTCCGCAAATTCGATTTCATCACGCGACTCAATCCTGCCCATCAATGACAGACCGATCACTGGCGCAGACACATTGAGGTCGATGGCCTCAAACACAGTCCATCGGCCCTCACCCGAATCTGGGACGTATGGGGCGATTCCATCGAGTGACGGGTTCTGCTCAAGAGCTGCGGTGGTGAGATCGAGAAGCCACGACCGAACGACCGAGCC
>JASJHC010000019.1:0-6235 GCA_033791245.1 Acidimicrobiia bacterium
AGACCCTCACGGAAGTTCGACTTGATCGGCTGCGGAATGATGTCACCCTTCGGGTTGGCCACCAGACCACGCATACCGGCGATCTGCCGCAACTGCATCATGTTTCCACGAGCACCGGAGCGGACCATCATGTCGATTGGATTGAACTTCTCGGCCTCAAGGGTCGCCTGCATGGCGTCCTTGACCTCAGCGGTAGCCTCGGTCCAGATCTCGATGAGCTCCTGACGGCGCTCATCGTCGGTGATGACACCCTTGAGGTACAACGACTCAACCTTGGCGGCACGCTTCTCATAGCTGTCGAGAATCGCCTGCTTCTCCGGTGGAGTTTTTACGTCCTCGAGGCCGATGGTAAGACCAGCCTTCGTTGCGAAACTGAAGCCAAGACTCTTAATCATGTCAAGTGTGTTAGCGACATCCGGCTTGTCGTAGTCGTTGATTACCTCAGCAATCAACGTCCGGATGTCGGACTTGATTACTGCGGAATTGATATACGGGAACGACTCGGGGAACGCCGTGTTGAGCAGCGCCCGACCATACGTCGTATCGAAGAGAGCATCACCATCAACGGGCTCCTCGGTGAGGAGATGGCCGATGGCGGTCTTCAGGGCGGCGTGACGATCCGGGTCACCAGCCAACTTGCCAACGCGCATCTTGATCTTGGTATGGATCAGGATGTCGCCGAGTTCGTATGCCATGGCGGCCTCGTCGATGTCGGTGAAAGTGCGATCCTCGCCCTTGCCACCATCAACAGCCTCCGACAAGTAGAACATACCGATGACCATGTCCTGAGACGGGGTCACAATGGGACGTCCCGATGCCGGCGACAACATGTTGTTCGTCGACAGCATCAGCACCCTGGCCTCAGCCTGGGCCTCGGCGGACAGCGGGAGGTGCACAGCCATCTGGTCACCGTCGAAGTCGGCGTTGAACGCCTCACACACGAGCGGGTGAATCTGGATGGCCTTGCCTTCGACAAGCACAGGCTCGAACGCCTGGATGCCGAGACGGTGCAATGTAGGTGCCCGGTTGAGGAAGACAGGGTGTTCCTGCACGACCTCAGAAAGCACGTCCCAAACCTGGGGACGACGTCGCTCCACCATCCGCTTGGCAGCCTTGATGTTCTGCGCATGGTCAAGGTCGACCAGACGCTTCATTACAAACGGCTTGAACAGCTCGAGAGCCATCATGCGCGGCAAACCACACTGGTGAAGACGAAGCTGCGGTCCAACCACAATGACCGAACGGCCGGAGTAGTCAACGCGCTTTCCAAGCAGGTTCTGACGGAACCGGCCTTGCTTGCCCTTCAACATGTCAGAAAGCGACTTGAGCGGACGACTACCCGGACCGGTCACCGCACGACCACGCCGACCGTTGTCGAACAAGGCATCTACTGCCTCTTGGAGCATGCGCTTTTCGTTGTTGACGATGATCTCGGGGGCACCAAGGTCCAACAGTCTCTTGAGACGGTTGTTGCGGTTGATCACCCGGCGATATAGATCGTTGAGATCGGAGGTCGCAAAACGGCCACCGTCGAGCTGGACCATCGGGCGCAGATCCGGTGGAATAACCGGAACGGCCTCGAGGATCATGCAGGCAGGGTCGTTCTTGCCACCCGCAAACGGGCTGACCACCTTGAGCCGCTTCATGGCCCGCTGGCGACGCTGTTGCGACTTGGCATCAAGATCGGCCCGCAACAGTTCCATCTCGTTGTCGAGATCAGTCCGGACGATGAGATCCTTCACCCACTCGGCACCCATGCCGCCGCTGTAGTAATCGCCGTAACGGTCGATGATCTCACGCCACAACTGCTCGGACTCGATGAGCTGCTTTGGCTTGAGCGTCTTGAAGGTGTCGAAAGCTTCCTTGAGGAGCTCCTCTTCGACCGCGGCGCGCTCGTCGCGGTCCTTGATCTCACGCTCAACATCGCGACGACGTGACGAGATCTCACCGGTCGGTGCGTCGGCATCTTCCATCTGCTTCAGCTCGGCCTCGAGTTGAGAGAGACGGCCTTCCTTCCACTCGCCGAACTCTTCGCGGATGAGTTCGAGCTCGTGGGTCGTGGCCTCTTCCAACTCCGACAGGTCGGCGTGTCGCTTCTCATCATCGATTGACGTGATGAGATATGCCGCAAAGTAGATGACCTTCTCGAGGTCCTTTGGAGACATGTCGAGGAGATAACCGAGACGGCTGGGAACACCCTTGAAGAACCAGATGTGAGTAACTGGTGCGGCCAACTCGATGTGACCCATGCGCTCACGACGCACCTTGGCACGAGTGACCTCGACACCACAACGCTCGCAAGTGATCCCGCGGAAGCGGACCCTCTTGTACTTGCCGCAGTAGCACTCCCAGTCCCGGGTGGGACCAAAGATACGCTCGTCGAACAAGCCATCTTTTTCTGGCTTGAGCGTGCGGTAGTTGATTGTCTCTGGCTTTTTGACCTCGCCGAACGACCAAGAACGAATCTGGTCGGAGCTGGCGAGAGAGATTCTTAATTCATCGAACAAGTCAGCCACGTAGTGCCCGCCTTCCAACTTTAATACCCGAAATCTGTGTGAACTCGATCGCCATTAGACCTCGACCTCGACCTCGGCCCGTTCCGGACGGGAGATGTCGATGCCTAGGGAGGCGGCGGTACGGAACACGTCTTCTTCGAGTTCCTTGAGTTCTACTTCCTCACCTGCTGAGAGCATCTCAACGTTGAGGCATAGGCTCTGCATCTCTTTCATGAGCACCTTGAATGACTCAGGGATACCCGGTTCAGGGATGTTCTCGCCCTTGACGATTGCCTCATAGACCTTGACCCTGCCCTTGACGTCATCGGACTTGATGGTCAAGAGTTCCTGGAGCGCATAAGCCGCACCGTAAGCCTCGAGGGCCCAGACCTCCATCTCACCGAATCGCTGGCCACCGAACTGCGCCTTACCACCGAGCGGCTGCTGGGTGATCATGGAGTACGGGCCGGTTGACCGGGCGTGGATCTTGTCGTCAACAAGGTGAATCAGCTTCAGAATGTAGATGTATCCGACTGTCACCTTTGAGTCGAACTTCTCACCGGTGCGGCCGTTGTACAGCGTTGCCTTCCCGGTGCCGTCGACGAGCTTGAGTCCGTCATCAGTCGAATGTGCATTCTCAAGCAGTTTTACGATTTCCTTCTCACCGGCGCCGTCGAAGACGGGGGTAGCAACGGTCTGCCATGCATCCGCACCAGCGTGTGCCGGGCTGGGGAGATCGTCAAACGGGGCCCAGCCTCGTGATGCTGCCCAACCCAGGTGAGTCTCGAGCACCTGGCCTAGGTTCATCCGGGAAGGAACACCGAGCGGCGACAAGATGATGTCGACCGGGGTGCCGTCCTCGAGGAATGGCATGTCTTCTTCAGGAAGAATCTTGGCGATGACGCCCTTGTTTCCGTGTCGGCCGGCAAGTTTGTCACCTGCTGAGATCTTGCGCTGCTTGGCAACGTAGACCCGCACCAATTCGTTCATTCCTGGGGGAAGATCGAAACCGTCGTCACGGCGGAATTCTTTGACAGCAATCGCTTTGCCGCTCTCACCGTGAGGAACCTTGAGTGAGACATCGCGAACCTCGCGTGCCTTCTCACCGAAGATGGCTCGCAGAAGTCGCTCTTCGGGTGTCAGCTCGGTTTCACCCTTTGGCGTTACCTTGCCAACGAGATAGTCGCCGGGGCCGACATCAGCGCCAATCCGGATGATGCCGCGATCGTCGAGGTCATGAAGCGACTCTTCTGCGACATTGGGAATATCCCTGGTGATCTCCTCCGAACCAAGCTTGGTGTCACGAGCATCGATCTCGTGCTCCTCAATGTGGATGGAGGTAAGCAGGTCGTGCTTGACCAACCGCTCCGACAGGATGATGGCGTCCTCATAGTTGTAGCCCTCCCACGGCATGAATGCCACGAGAAGGTTGCGCCCGAGAGCGAGTTCGCCCTCATCGGTGGACGGGCCGTCGGCGAGCAGCGATCCTGCCTTGACCTTCTCACCCTCAGCGACACGAGCCTTCTGGTTGATGCAGGTACCCTGGTTGGACCGCTCGAACTTGCTGAGCTTCAAGGTGTGCTTCTTGTTGGAGCTGTTCTCCTTGACTGTGATGTAGTCGCCCGTTACCTCGACGACGGTCCCGTCGACGGGGCTGAGGATCACATCGCCAGAGTCATGTGCAGCACGCTCTTCGACACCAGTACCGACAAGTGGAGCATCGGCTTGGAGCAGTGGCACTGCCTGGCGCTGCATGTTCGATCCCATGAGGGCACGGTTTGCATCGTCGTGCTCGAGGAAGGGAATCAACGCAGTCGAGACTGAGATCAGCTGCTTCGGAGAGACATCCATGTAGTCGACTTGCTCGCCAGAGACCTGATCGACTTCGCCACCCGTCTTGCGGACGAGGACACGATCTTTCTCGAACGTTCCATCGTCGTTCAGGACCGCGTTGGCCTGCGCAATGATGTGGTCCTCTTCCGCCGCAGCAGTCAGGTAGTCGATACGTTTGGTTACCTTGCCCTTGGTGACACGGCGGTACGGAGTCTCAATGAACCCGTAACGGTTGACCTTGGCATAGGTAGCCAGCGACCCAATGAGACCAATATTTGGACCTTCAGGGGTCTCAATCGGGCACATGCGGCCGTAGTGCGATGGGTGAACGTCACGTACCTCGAAACCGGCACGCTCGCGGGACAAACCACCTGGACCGAGAGCCGAGAGACGGCGCCGGTGGGTGAGGCTGGCCAACGGGTTGGGCTGATCCATGAACTGGCTCAGTTGGCTGGTTCCGAAGAACTCCTTGATGGAGGCAACGACCGGCCTGATGTTGATCAGGCTCTGCGGCGTGATCGCCTCGGGATCCTGTGTCGTCATGCGCTCACGGACGACTCTTTCGAGGCGAGTGAGACCAACGCGGATCTGGTTCTGGATGAGCTCGCCAACGGTTCGGACGCGACGGTTGGTGAAGTTGTCGATGTCGTCGATACGGTGGCCAGGGGTTCCCAGACGCAGGTTCACAAGGTACTTGATGGTTGCCATCATGTCTTCGTGGCTGAGCAGTCCATGCTCGTCTGCGTCGTATCCCTCTAGGTCGACCGGCTTGCGACCAAATTTCAGGTCGACCTTGTAGCGCCCGACCCTGGTCAGGTCGTAGCGCTTCGGGTTGTAGAAGAGGTTGTTGATCAAACCACGAGCGGACTCGATAGTGGTCAACTCACCGGGACGCAGCTTGCGATACAGGTCGAGGAGGGCTTCGTCCTTGGTCGTGGCCGGGTCCTTCTCCAACGTGTTGCGGATCAGCTCTGAGTCGCCGAACAGCTCCAAGAGCTCTTCGTCGGTCTCACCGAATCCGAGCGCCCGGAGGAAGGTGGTTACGTACTGACGACGCTTGCGGTCGACACGAACACCAACGGTGTCTTTCTTATCAACGTCGAATTCGAGCCAGGCGCCCCGTCCCGGGATCACCTTGGCCGCGTAGATGTCGCGGTCCGAGGTCTTGTCGATGGTGAGGTCGAAGTAGACACCAGGAGAACGAACGAGCTGGCTGACGACGACACGCTCGGTGCCGTTGATGACGAACGTTCCATTGGGGGTCATCATCGGGAAGTCGCCGAGGAAGACCTGCTGTTCCTTGATTTCACCTGTCTCACGGTTGAGGAACCGTGCTGTTACAAAGAGCGGTTTCGAGTAGTTGGAATCCTGCTCTTTTGCCTCAGCAATAGAGAGCGGAGCGTCTCCGAAACGGTGATCGGTCAATTCGAGAGCAAGGTTGCCGGTGAAGTCTTCAATTGGAGAGACTTCACTAAATATCTGCTTGAGGCCATGCTCCAAGAACCACGAAAAAGAGTCGTGTTGGACAGCTAGCAGATTC
Source organism: Acidimicrobiia bacterium (assembly GCA_033791245.1). Lineage (GTDB taxonomy): Bacteria > Actinomycetota > Acidimicrobiia > Spongiisociales > UBA5794 > JAAETI01. The sequence continues at coordinate 5,869 of JASJHC010000019.1, forward strand.
GGGAGATCATGAACCTCTGGAATCTTGGCGAAGGAAAGGCGGTCTGTGCGCGCACGAGCCAAGGGAGACTCCTCTTCAATTTTGGGCGACGGATCAGTCAGAAACTGGGCCAGGGATGGGACGACGAAAGACCAGAGTAGCACACAGCTACCCTGGCGATGCAAACACGGCGTCGCGGGAACGTACTCTTCAACTGGTGACGTGCAGAATACCGCGATCTTCGCCCCGATTCAAGGTTCAAAAGGTATCCATTCCTCGCTACCTGGCCATGGTTGTTTTGCCAAGGCAACGCAGAAGGGGCGGGTCATATGACCCGCCCCTTCCAACTACTGAGCGAGTAGTGCTACTTGAGGTCCACTGAGGCGCC
>JASJHC010000020.1:0-8161 GCA_033791245.1 Acidimicrobiia bacterium
GTGACTTCCGCACCGCCGCGCGGCGACTGCCCGAGGAAGGTGCCTTCGGGTTCAAGCGATGCCACCTTGTCGATGTTGGCCCGCAGCCCGGCCTTGTAAATGAGATCCTTGGCGTCCTTCTCGCTCTCTCCGGACACGTCGGGAACCTCGGTTTTCGGGGTGCGGAAGAACGCAGATGTTCCCTCTGGCCCTTCTGGGAAGGTTTCCTCGGGAAGGTTCTCAGTTTCAATGAGCCATGTCATGAAGTCGTTGTAGACCGGCCCGGCGACGCTGCCGCCATACGCACGGCGGATCGACTGGGTATTGCCGGTGCGCTCGTTGTACACAGTGAAGTTGACCATCTCGACCTGGGCATCGGCGTGACCAACCCACACTGCGGTTGTGTACTGGGGGATGGCGCCAACAAACCACACGTCACGGAAGTTCTGAGCCGTACCCGTCTTGCCAAACTGGTCACGTCCGATGTTGGCGGCAGGTGCGGTCCCGCCACCGCGCGGAACCTTGCGCAGCGTCTGCACGACAGCTGCGCTCAGCGCTTCGTCGAGAACGCGAGTTCCCTGCACCTCGTGTTCAAACAGCACGTTGCCCGCACTGTCGACGATGCTTTCGATGAGGTAGCTGTCGATCTTCTCGCCGTAGTTGGCGATGGTGGTGTAGGCAGAAGCCATCTCCAGCGGGGTTACAGCCTGGGTGCCTAGCGAGATAGAAAGAACAGGACTGAGCGGCGATTCGATCCCGATCTTGTGGGCGGTGTCAACGATGTTCTCCGGGCCAACCGCCAGCGAAACCTGGGCGTAAACGGTGTTCTTCGAGGTGTAGGTGGCTTGTTCGAGAGTCATGACCCCCTGGCCCCCGCCACCGGCGTTGTTTACCGTCCAGATGTTGCCTTGCGGGCTGCACGGGTAGCCACAGTCGATCTTCTGCGGGCTGGTGTAATCCCACCAGGTGCCCAGCGTGATCGGCCACCCGAACTGGCTCCCGTTTTCCAGGGCCGAGACGAGAGCGATGGGCTTGAACGCAGACCCGGCCTGGCGCCGGCCTTTGGTGGCGAGGTCATACGGGCGTTCGCCTGCTTCGAAGTCGTCACCGAAATCGAGGCCCGATGAAATAACCCGAATGGCGCCGGTTTCGTTCTCGATCATGGCGATGGCGCCGGTTGGCCCCGTCGGGTCTTGGAACCAGGAGCGCAACATCCGGTTGGCTTCCTGCTGCTGCTCATAGTTGACCGTCACCGTGATGGTGAGACCACCGCCGCCCTCGCACTCGATGTCACTAGCCGGGCAGCCATAGAGAGCTTCCTTGCGTTGGGTGAAGGTCGAGCCGAGGCCATACGGATCTGTCGGGTCATTGAGGATTCGTTCCCTGGTCTCGAGGATGATCCGGGGGTCGACGGTTTCGAACTCCTGGTGCTCGATGGGAGCCAGAGGCTCGGCCTGGGCTTCGATTGATTCTTCCTCAGTGATGAAGCCGTTCTTCTCCATCTGCTTGATGACCGAGTTGCGGCGGTCGAGGACGGTGTCGGTGTTGTCCCGAATGTCGTAGACGGTGGGGTTACGAATGGGGACGGCGATCGACGCTGCTTCCGCAATGGTCACCGTGGAGAGATCTTTGCCGAAATACTCTTGGGCGGCCGCGGCCACGCCGTATGCGTTTTCGCCGAAGAACTGGGAGTTGAGGTAGAACTCGAGGATCTCGTCCTTGGTGAAGGTCCGCTCCAGTTCGGCCGCGATTACAGCCTCACAGATCTTCCTATCAATGGTGATCTCGTCGGTCAGCACGTTCTTCTTGATGATCTGCTGGGTGATCGTTGATCCACCGCGAGTGCCTCCGGTGCGGGCGTTGTCGAGAGCAGCGCTCAAAATGGACGAGAAGTCAATTCCCTCGTGGTTGTAGAAGTCACCGTCCTCGGCGGACACAACTGCCCACTGCACGATCTCGGGGATCTGTTCAATGGATACCGGCTGGCTGTTGCGCTCGGTCAGTTTGCCGAGGAGTACCCCATCGCTTGTGTAGACCTCTGACAGAGATCCGAGAGCGGGGAAGCTCAGGTCGTAGTCATCTGGGTCGCAAACCAGTTCGCCGGCAACGTCGTCGACGGTGCCAAACGCGGCATTGCCCTCCAAGAACGCAAACATGCCAAACAGTGATGCACCGAGCACGGTGATCACAGCTAGAAGAGCAAGGCTGGAAACGCGCTTACCGCGACGCTCCCGCCGTTCGATGAGATGAAGGCTTGGATCCATTTGTTACAGGTCTATAGACGTTGCCAGCCGGTAAATGGTTCCCGGGGGGTACCATCACTCAGCAGCCAGCCGGATGATAGGTATGTCTAGGAATAACGACGGGTATTGGGCGACTAGTGGCTTTGAGATAGAGCCGGTGTATGGGCCGGAACATCGCAAGGATTGGGATCCCCAAGAGCAATTGGGTGCCCCAGGTGAGTATCCATTTACCCGTGGGCCCTATCCGAATATGTACCGAGGGCGGAAGTGGACGATGCGGCAATACGCCGGATTCGGCTCGGCAACGCAGACAAATCAACGATTCCGGGACTTGTTGGAGGCTGGCCAGACCGGTCTCTCGGTTGCGTTCGATCTCCCTACCCAAATGGGGCTGGACTCAGATGCCCCATTGGCCAGGGGAGAGGTGGGCAAGGTTGGTGTCGCCATCGACACGCTCGCCGACATGCGTCTTCTCTTCAACGAGATCCCGCTCGACCAGGTGTCAACGTCGATGACGATCAACTCGACGGCTGCTGTCTTGCTGCTCATGTACCAGCTGGTTGCCGAAGAGCGTGGCGTCAGCGGAGCGGCGCTGCGGGGAACCGTGCAGAACGACATCCTCAAGGAGTACATCGCCCGCGGCACCTACATCTATCCGGTGCAGCCGTCGATGCGGTTAGTGACCGATCTCTTCTCTTACTGCGCCGCCGAGGTTCCGCACTGGAACACGATATCGATCAGCGGCTATCACATCCGGGAGGCCGGGTCGACGGCCGCCCAGGAGATCGCATTCACCATCAGCAATGGCCTGGCCTATGTTGCTGCGGCCCAGGCGGCCGGTCTCGACATTGATGAGTTTGCGCCACGACTGTCCTTCTTTTGGAACGCTCATAACCATCTCTTTGAGGAGGTTGCGAAATATCGGGCTGCCCGTCGCATCTGGGCGAAGCTGATGAGAGACCGGGTCGGGGCCACAAAGCCCGCCTCGTGGCGCATGCGGTTCCATGCCCAAACGGCAGGATCGACGCTTACGGCACAGCAACCGCAGGTCAACGTCGTGCGCACCGCGTATCAAGCGTTGGCTGCCGCATTGGGTGGGACGCAATCGCTTCACACCAATTCCTTTGACGAAGCCCTCGGGCTGCCTACCGAGGAATCGGCGAAGCTGGCTCTACGGACCCAACAGATACTTGGCTTCGAGTCTGGAATTGGTGACACTGTTGATCCGCTGGCGGGGTCGTACTTCGTCGAGTCATTGACTGACCAGGTTGAAGAGGCGGCGCTGCAGCTGATTGCCGATGTTGATGCTCTCGGCGGTGCTGTAGAGGCGATCGAGGCTGGCTTCCAGTCACGCCAGATTGAAGACGCCGCATATCGTTTTGCCAGGTCGGTCGATGCAGAGGAAACGACGGTCGTTGGAGTTAATCGCTTTGTAGATCCAGAAACGGCGCCACCAGAGGTCCTCTCCATAGATCCCGAGTTGGAGAGAGCACAGTCGGTGGCGCTGGCCGAGATCCGTGCGTCACGGGATCAGGGTGAGGTTGATGGTGCCCTGGCGGCGCTGGAAGCGGCAGCACAGACTGACAGCAATGTCCTGTACCCGATGAAGGAAGCATTGCGAGCCATGGCCACGCTCGGCGAGGTCTCCGCAACGCTACAGAAGGTATTCGGCAAGCACGGCGGTTAGCTAGCACCGCGACCGGCGCCGAGGAGTTCGCGGTGTGAGCTCTACTTGATGACCATCAGGACAGTGCCGCTGGTGACGGTGTCGCCAGGCTGGATACGAAGATCGATGATCTCGCCGTCTTTTGGCGACTTGATCTCGTTCTCCATTTTCATTGCTTCGAGGACGCACAGCGGTTCGCCCTCTTTGACCGAATCGCCTGCCGATTTGTGAACCTTGACGATCGTTCCCTGCATCGGTGCTGCGACTACACCTGTGTCATCGGCTGGGGCGGAGCGCCGATCGAGCTTCGGAGGCCGGCGCCGCGGGGCCGCTTTCTGGCCACCAGCAGCCGGGGCTGCCATCACCGGTGCCCAATACTTCACTGAGAAGCGTCGCCCGCCGACCTCGACGGTGATCGATCGCTCTTCTTGTTCTTCTTCGGTCGGCAGATGCGGCGAGATGCCCTCTTCCAGGTCAGAGAAGTCGAGGTGTTCTTCGACAAACCTCGTCGAGTACCCACCTTCGGTGAAGCCTTCAGTATCGAGGATCTTGAGATGAGCGGGGATTGTTGTCGCCAAGCCGGTGATCTGGAAGGATTTGAGTGCGTTGCGCCCTCTGCAGATGGCTTCGTCGCGGTCACGACCCCACACCACCAGCTTTGCGATCAGGTTGTCGTAGTACTGGCTGATGGCTGAGCCGGCCGCCACCCCACTGTCGACACGGACGCCCGGCCCGCCCGGTTCGCGGTAGTCAACGATTGTCCCAGGGTTCGGCATGAAGTTTCGCGACGGGTCCTCGGCATTGATACGGAACTCGATGGCGTGTCCGCGGGGCGTAGCCTCGGTGAAGCTGAGAGGATCTCCAGCCGCGATCCGAAGCTGTTCCTTGACAAGGTCGATGCCGGTAACCGCTTCTGTGATGGTGTGCTCAACCTGGATGCGGGTGTTCATCTCTAGGAAGAAGAACTCGCCGCTTTGCGACATCAGGAACTCGACGGTGCCAGCTGATTCGTAGTTGGTGGCACGGGCCACGGCGAGAGCAGCCGCCGCGATCTTCTCGCGCTGCAGGTCGGTCACCCCCGGTGCAGGTGTCTCCTCGACAAGTTTCTGGTGACGTCGTTGTGCTGAGCAATCACGTTCGCCCACAAAAACTGCGTTGCCGTGGGCATCGCAGATGATTTGTGCCTCGATATGGCGGGGTTGCTCCAGGTACTTCTCTACATAGACCTCGGGGCGAGAGAAGTAGGCGTCGGCTTCGCGTCTGGCGGCATCGAACGCCGTCTCCAGGTCGCCCTCTTCGTATACAACGCGGAGACCCTTGCCGCCTCCGCCGTGGGCGGCCTTGATGGCGATCGGATAGCCGTGCTCTGCAGCAAATGACTTGGCCTCATCGGCAGCGCCGAGCGGTTCCTGAGTTCCGGGTACCGCCGTCACCCCGGCCTTGGCTACGGCAACCCGCGACGCGATCTTGTCGCCCATGGTTGTAATGGCGTCCGGGGATGGGCCTACCCAGATGATTCCCTCATCCAGCACCGCTTGGGCAAACAGAGCGTTTTCGGCAAGAAACCCGTAGCCAGGATGGATCGCAGCTGCGTCCGCAGACTTGGCTACCTCCAAGATGCGATCGATGTTGAGGTACGACTCACCCGCCGGTGCTGGTCCGATATTCCACGCTTCGTCGGCGAGTTGCACGTGTATAGCGTTGCGATCCAACTCTGAGTAGACAGCGATAGTGCGCAGCCCGAGTTCCTTGGCGGCACGGATGACGCGGACGGCGATCTCGCCCCGGTTGGCAACTAGTACGGATTCCACAGACTCATCCTAGGTTCGTGCGTCTTGGCGATGTCATAGCGGGATGTTCCCGTGCTTGCGAGGAGGCATCGCCTCTCGTTTGGTTCGCAGCATTTCTAATGCCCGGATCAGCCGGGGTCGGGTCTCCCTCGGCTCAATCACCTCATCCACGAAGCCTCGCTCTGCGGCCACGTAGGGGTTGTTGAACTGGCTCTCGTACTCGTCCTTGAGTTCCTCGTTGCGTGCCGCCGGGTCGTCTGCGTTGGCAATGTCGCGGCGGTGGATGATGTTGACCGCACCTTGTGCTCCCATCACCGCGATCTGAGCGGTGGGCCAGGCATAGACGACATCGGCACGAACAGCCCGCGAGTTCATGACCACGTACGCCCCTCCGTATGCTTTCCGGGTGATCACGGTGATCTTGGGGACCGTCGCCTCTGCATATGCATAGAGCAGCTTGGCGCCATGGCGGATGATGCCTCCGTGCTCCTGCTCGATGCCGGGGAGGAATCCAGGGACGTCTACGAACGTAACAATCGGGATGTTGAATGCATCGCAGAAGCGGATGAATCGAGCTGCCTTGGCCGACGACTCGATGTCGAGGGTGCCGGCAAGTACCGCGGGTTGGTTGCCGATGATGCCGACGGCGTAGCCGTCGAGCCTGGCGAATCCGACAACAATATTGGCCGCATATTGCTCGTGCACCTGATAGAACTCGCTGTCATCAACGACTATTTCAACCAAGTCGATCATGTCGTATGGCAGGTTGGCGTTGTTCGGGATGATCTCGGTCAGCTCTTCATCCATCCGATCGGGGCGATCCATCGGGGTGAAGTAGGGGGGAACCTCCATGTTATTGCGAGGTAGGAACGACAACAGGTACCGCACCACTTCGAGGGCGCTGCGGTCGTCGCTGGCCACGAAGTGGGTTACTCCAGATTTTGTGCCGTGGGCATGAGCTCCGCCCAGATCTTCGAACGTGACGTCTTCGCCAGTCACCGAGCGGATTACGTCGGGACCGGTAATGAAGAGGTGAGACAAGCCTTCGACTTGGTACACGAAATCGGTGATCGCTGGGGAGTAGACGGCGCCACCTGCGCATGGTCCCATGACTACAGAGATCTGGGGGATGACACCCGATGCCCTGACGTTGCGTTCAAAGATGCGGCCGTATCCGTCAAGCGCGGTAACTCCCTCTTGGATCCTGGCGCCGCCCGAGTCTTTGAGACCGATGAGTGGGGCTCCGGTGTCCATGGCCAGGTCCATGACCTTGCAGATCTTGTCGGCAACCACCGCACCAAGGCTTCCGCCAAAGGCCGTGAAGTCCTCGGCGAACATGAAGACGGTTCTGCCGTCGATCGTTCCCCACCCGGTGATGACGGCGTCGCCAAGCGGGCGTTTGTCTTCAATGCCGAAACCCTGTGCCTGGTGCTGGACCAGCATGTCCATCTCTTGGAACGAGCCTTTGTCGAGGAGTGCTTCGACTCGTTCTCTTGCCGTGAGTTTTCCGAGATCGTGCTGACGATCAACGGCGCGTCTGCTGGCCGGCTCGTGGGCCTTTTCGCGCAGTTGGCGCAGTTGTTCGATTAGTTCGTCGGTTGTCACAACCCGGTCTCCGGTAATGTCGGCGTCTCTGTCTCTGACTCACATAAAGGCGTAATGGCTACACCCTACGACACGATAGTTCTCGATGAGGTGACATCTACACAGGATCTCGCCACAGCCGAACTGCACCGTCGCTCGCGGCCGGTTCTGATCGTAGCCAACCGCCAGACGCAAGGTCGGGGCAGAAGCGGCAACCCGTGGTGGCAAGCGCCCCACGGTATCGCCGCTTCGCTGGCATTCTCGGCTGACACATTTGCGGTCCAAGAGACCTTCTCTCTTGCTGTCGGTCTTGCGGTGCGATCCGCGATCGCGGCATTAGCCGACGTCGCGATCGATCTGAAGTGGCCGAATGATCTCGAACGAAATGGCCGCAAGATCGGCGGGGTGCTGGTCGAGCGCGACGAACAGCGCACCGTGGTTGGTTGTGGGATCAATCTGTCGTGGCCGCAGCCGCCGCCAGGAGCCGGGGCGCTATTGGACGGCGTGCCATCGCCGACGATCGGGATTGAGATCAGCAAGGCTTGGGCGCACGATGTGCTGCATTCTCAGGGGCGTTGGGATCGGACCGCATACGTTGCGGCGTGCTCAACGCTGGGATCACATTTGACCTGGGATCCGGACGGACGTGGTGTCGCCACTGACGTTGACTCAGCGGGCGGCCTTGTCGTTACCACAGCCAACGGGGTCGAGACACTGCGCTCAGGTGAGGTCAGAACGATTCGCAAAGCCTGATCAGGAGGCGGCTGAGCAATAGACGTCAGCGGCGTCGCTTGATCTTGGGCGGCTTCTTCTTAGTCCGCGACTTGACCTGTTTCGCCTCTGACCGAGCTCGCATCGAGTCAGCCAGTTCAGTGTCCCTGACCCAATTGGTCATGCGC